>WLNM01000003.1 GCA_009699825.1 Actinomycetota bacterium | reverse complement strand
GTAGCAGAAGCACTTGCCGGCGCTGTGATTTATATTCTGGCAAAGCAGGATCTAATTACTCTGGACGGGCAGTCGCAAGGAATTTTGTCGGTGTTGGTTATTGGTGGTGCAACCGATTATGCACTTTTGTTGATTGCCCGCTACCGCGAAGAACTTCACCATTTTGATTCAAGATTTGATGCAATGAAAGTTGCCTGGCGTGGGGTTGTAGAACCAATCATCGCTTCTGGCAGCACAGTAACTCTTGGATTACTTGTCCTACTTTTGTCGCAGCTGAGTAATACGCGTGGCCTTGGCCCAGTGGGAGCAATTGGAATAGTTGCTTCAATGATTACTGTTTTAACGCTATTACCTGCATTGCTCGTGGTATTCGGGCGTTGGATATTTTGGCCAAGGGTGCCACGTCACGATGATAAAGATGAAAAACTCACTGGACTGTGGTCAAAGGTGGCTAATGCAACAGCGAATAGTCCGAAGAAATTTGCAATCGTTACGACGGTAATTCTTCTGGTTTTCGCTGGATTCATCACAACTCTCAAAGCAAGTGGTATTTCAACAACAGAAGGCTTCACATCACGTCCTGATTCGCTAATTGGTCAAGACGTTTTGCTTGAACATTTCCCAGGCGGACAGAGTCAACCCACTCAAATTTTGATTACGGAATCCAAAGTGTCCGAAGCGATCGCGGCACTCAAATCAATTGAGGGAGTTTCCAGCGTTGTGCCAGAAGTTGATGGTCAAGTGTTACCGGGTCAACCAATGCCAGCAATAAAAGTTATCAATGGCAAGGTAGTTCTGGATGCCACATTGAATGTGCCGGCAGATTCCAAAGAAGGACGTAATTTAGTTCCGGTGATTCGAGATGCTGTTCACTCAATCGATTCACAATCACTAGTGGGCGGAATTAGCGCAACTTTTTATGACCTTAATGTTGTAGCAGCTAACGACCGCAATTTGATTATTCCAATTGTGCTGTTTCTTATTGCAATTATTCTTGGACTACTACTTCGCAGCATTGTGGCAGCTGTAGTCCTTTTGGTCACAGTAATTCTTTCTTTTGTCGCCACCCTTGGAGTATCTGCGCTTGTCTTCAACCACATCTTTGGTTTCGCGGGAGCAGATACTGGTTTCCCACTTTTCACATTTATCTTCCTTGTAGCACTCGGTATTGACTACAACATCTTCTTGATGACTCGTGTGCGTGAGGAAGCAATCAAAATCGGAACCATTGCGGGTGTGACAAAGGGCGTAACAGTCACAGGTGGAGTCATCACTTCTGCTGGTGTTGTTCTGGCAGCTACTTTCACAGTCCTAGGGGTACTCCCATTAGTCGCGTTAGCTCAAATTGGATTCGCAGTGGCCTTTGGAGTGTTACTCGACACCCTAGTTGTTCGCTCAATTCTGGTTCCTGCTTTGGTTCATTTGCTTGGACCAAAAATTTGGTGGCCTTCAAAACTCAAGAACTAGTTCTTTGCAGCAGTTTCATCAAGGACTGGAAATGAGGGATCGTGCCTAATAAAGTAATTGTTATTGGTGCGGGGTTAGCTGGACTTAGCGCTGCGATTACATTACAGAACGAAGGTGTTTCGGTTACTGTGCTTGAAAGCAGCGATCGTCCAGGTGGTCGCGTAACAAGTGATGTTATTGATGGATTTATCTGTGACCGTGGGTTCCAACTTATCAACGCGAATTATCCAGAGATTCAGAGATTGGGAATCATCAAGGATTTTGAATTTATCTCTGCTTCTTCAGTTATAGAAGTAGCACGAGATGATAAACGCATCCGAATCGGTGACCCCAGGGAAGCTTTTTTCTCAGTATTTAATTCAGAGACTGGCTCCCTACTCGAAAAAATGAGAATCATTAAGTATCTATTGCGTCGCAAAAATGTTGCGAGCGTGGGTGAAGAACTTAAAATGAATGGAATCGGAAAAACGTACGAGCGAGTTCTCCGCCCATTCTTGACAGGAGTTTTTCTTGCTGATCCCTTATTGGTAAATGCAGAGTACGGACGAACTACCATTAAGTATTTTGTTTCAGGGAACTCGGGACTTCCTGAGCAGGGGGTTAAAGTGTTTTCAGAATCTTTGGCATCAAGAGTGAAAACTATTGAATATGGTGTCCAAGTAAATTCGATTAAGAAGAATGTTCTAAAAACTTCGCGAGGTAGATATGAAGCCGACGCCATCATTGTTGCAACTGATGCTACGACAGCGGCGCAATTGCTAGATCTAACTGATGTTCCCCAGCTTGTGGGGTGTACGACGTGGTATCACTCGACGAATGAAGCTCCTACGCAGAGTACATCGCTGATTGTTGATAGTCAAAATCGTGGTCCTTTAGTAAATACGATTGTTATTTCAAATATGGTTCCAAGTTATGCACCTGCGGGCAAATCATTGATTTCGAGTACCAGCATTTTGCCTACTACTGAATCAGAAGTTCGCAGACATTTAGCAATACTGTACGGAACTGATACAAGAAAATGGAAGCTTGTTGCAAAGTATGAAATTCCTAGTGCGCTTCCGTTATCAGGACTTGACCACGACACGTTATCAAGTGCCCATGTGCGTGATTCAATTTATATTGCTGGAGATTACAAAAGTGCTCCGTCGCAAAATGGTGCTTTGCTATCAGGGCGTTTAGCGGCCCTATCTGTATTAGTCGACTAGGGCAGCAAGAGCTGGTGCAATATGCGGATAATCAAAAACAAATCCGGCATCGAGAAGTGCTTGTGGCATCACTTTTTTAGATCCTAAAATTTCAGAAGAAAATCCACCCAAAGCAATCTTTAATGCGAATGCTGGCGCAGGAAATAGTGCTGGTCGATGCAATGCGCGCGCTAACCCAGCGGTGAATTCTTGATTGGTTACGGGATTTGGAGAGGTTAAATTCAGCGGACCTTCAATTTTACTTTCAAGAGCGAGTACGATTGCACGAATTTGGTCGTGCAAAGTTATCCACGACCACCATTGTTTTCCATTTCCTAATTTCCCACCTAAACCAAATCTAAACATAGGCAACATGCGTCCTAAAGCTCCACCAGTTGGATCAAGTACTAATCCTGTGCGAAGTTTGACAGTGCGCACATCTTGAACCAAATCAGCTGCACCTTCCCATTCGCGACAGACTGCGGCAAGAAAATCTTCACCAGCACGATCTGTTTCGATCACTGCCCGGTTGCCAGTTTCACCATACCAACCAATTGCACTAGCACTTATGAAAACTGATGGTTTAACGATGTTTACCGCATTGGCAATTGCAGTGGTACCAAGCAATCGTGAATTAAGAATTTCGCTTCTATATTTCTTGGTCCATCGCTTATCTCCAACGCCGGCCCCAGCTAAGTGAATAATTGCATCAACTCCAGCTAGTGCTTCCAGATCAACAGTTCCTGATTGCGGGTCCCATGTAATTTCTTCTGCTGAGCGACTTGGTCTGCGGACGAGTTTTTGAACTGTGTAACCTTCAGATTTGAGATGACCAACAAGTGCACTACCGATCATTCCGGATGCTCCGGTAACGGCAACGCGCTGCATTGTCGGCATTAGAGACCTAGGTCCGATTCAAACGCGCCGTGTTCGAGACGTTCCTTAAGTGTTACTAAGAATCGAGCTGCATCTGCACCATCGACAACTCGGTGATCATATGAAAGTCCTAGATAAACCATTGAACGAATTGCAATAGTTTCTCCGCCATCTTCGCCGCGAACGACCATTGGTCGCTTAACAATTGCGCCTAAGCCAAGAATTGCAACCTGAGGTTGATTAATGATCGGAGTATCAAATAGCGCACCGCGACTGCCAGTATTTGTGATTGTAAATGTTCCGCCACCTAATTCATCTGGTGAAACTTTGTTATCGCGAGTTCGCGCCGCTAAGTCAGAAATCTTTCGTGCGATTCCGCCCATGTTTAGATCACCAGCGTTGTGGATAACAGGTACAAGCAAGCCACGCTCTGTATCAACTGCTATACCTAGATGTTCTGCACCATGGTAGGTAATTTGATCTCCTTCAACTGATGAGTTAAGTACAGGGTGAACCTTGAGTGCTTCACAAACAGCCACTGAAAAGAATGGTAAGAATGAGAGTTTCACACTTTCACGCGCTTCAAATGAAGCCTTCGCACGATCACGCAAGCGAGAAATTTTGGTTACATCTACTTCTATGACCGTCGTTAACTGGGCGCTCACTTGAAGTGATTCAACCATTCGTGCCGCAATAACTTTGCGCAAACGTGACATCGTCACTGTGGTGCCACGCAATGGTGAAGCTGCTACTGGCGATGATTTTGCGGGAGTAGTTGGTGATGCCTGCGTAATAGGAGCGCTCTGAGTAACAGATGGTTTTGCAGCTGCTTGAACATCTTCTTTTCGAATTCGACCACCAACACCGCTACCTTGAAGAGTTGAAAGATTTACACCGAGTTCTGCTGCTAATTTTCTAACAATAGGTGTTACGTATGCGTCGACGTTTGTGGCAACTGATGTGGCAATGGGTGCAACTACTGGCGCAGCAACTGGAGCAGCTGGAACAGCCACTGGTGCTGACATAACTGGGGGAGTTACTGGAGCAGCTGGCACAACAGGTGCTGCGCCATTCGTTGTACCAATTAGTCCCAGTCGAGCGCCAACTAGAACGGTTGTATCGACTTGAACATCAATTGCTAAAAGCGTTCCAGCAACCGGTGAAGGGATCTCTGTATCAACTTTGTCTGTAGAAACTTCAAGTAGTGCTTCATCCATCGCAACCGCATCGCCAACATTTTTTAACCACCGTGTAACCGTGCCTTCGCTGACACTTTCGCCAAGTGCGGGCATCGTAATTACTGTTCCAGAAGAGTTTGGCGTCGCTGCCGCAACCGGAGCAGGAGTAGCAACAGGTGCAACAGGTGCGGGAACTACAGGAGCAGGAGTAGCAACTGGTGCAGAAGGTGTTGCAACAGGTGCAGCTGCTCCGTCAGCAATAACTGCAAGTTCGGCTCCAACTGCAACAGTTTGATCGACACCGACAACAATTTTTTGAAGTACGCCAGCTACTGGCGATGGAATTTCTGTATCTACTTTGTCTGTAGAAACTTCGAGCAACGGTTCGTCGACAGCAACATGATCGCCTTCTGATTTTAGCCAGCGTGTAACCGTTCCTTCAGTCACGCTCTCGCCAAGTGCTGGCATCGTTAGTGAAAATGTCATTGTTTTCTCCCTAGATTATCCGTGAGCATGAAGCGGTTTACCGGCAAGTGCCATGTGTGCTTCTCCCATGGCTTCTGAAAGTGTTGGATGTGCATGAATCAGTGGTGCAACGTCATCAGCGCTTGCTTCCCAATTAAATATTAACTGTGCTTCAGCCAGAAGTTCTCCAACACGAGAACCAACCATATGAATACCAAGCACTGGTCCATTTTTAGCAGCGACTAATTTAACCGAACCTGCTGTGCGCAAAATCTGTGCCTTTCCATTTCCTGCTAAATCGTAATTTAACTCAACAACTTCATAGCCACGCTCTTTGGCAACGGCAGTTGTCAGACCAACTGAAGCAACTTCCGGTTCTGAATACGTAACACGTGGAACGCCGTCGTAATTAATTGGACGAGGGTTTAATCCAGCGATCTCTTCTGCCACCAAAATACCTTCGCCAAATCCAACGTGAGCTAGTTGCAGAGTAGGAATCAAATCTCCAACAGCCCAAATTCCTGGCACATTTGTACGGCACTTGTCATCAACTAGTACATAACCGCGGTCCATCGAAATACCTTGTTCTTCATATCCTAGGTTTGCAGAGACTGGGCCACGACCCACGCTGACAAGGAGTACGTCGGCGCTGAATGTTTTTCCATCTTCGAGGGTGACAGTTACAACATCACCATTAATTGATGCGGACTGAAAGCGAACACCAAGTTCGAAATTAATTCCACGTTTCCTAAATGCACGCTCGAGCTGCTTGCTAGAAGATTCATCTTCCAGCGCAACAAGGTGAGATAAACCTTCGATAATTGTTACTTCTGCGCCAAATGACTTCCACACAGATGCGAATTCACAACCAATTACTCCACCACCAAGAACAATCACGCTCTTTGGAACATAATCCATTTTTGTTGCGTGATCAGATGTAACTATTTTCGTGCCATCAATTTCAAGTCCAGGCAAAGTTTTTGCATAAGAACCTGTTGCAAGGACAATGTTTTTTCCTGTGTATTTTTCTCCGTTAACTTCGACGGTGTCTTTTGAAATTAGACGTCCGTGACCTTCAATATAAGTGATGTTTCTAGATTTAACGAGACCCTGTAAACCTTTATGGAGACGAGCGATAACGCCATCTTTATAAGAATTAACAGCAGGCATATCCATGGATAGAAATTGTGCATTAACGCCAAAGTGGTTGGCATCTCGCGCACCATCTGCAATTTCACCTGAGTGCAGTAATGCTTTTGTTGGAATGCAACCTCGATGAAGACATGTTCCACCAAGTTTGTCAGATTCGATAAGTGCGACTGAAAGACCTAGTTGTGCACTACGAAGGGCGCACGCGTAACCACCGCTTCCACCACCAAGAATTACTAGATCGAATTGAGCCACTCGCGTAAACCTCCAACAATTTCAGGTTAGCCAATATCAATAAGGCCAGGCCAGATTGCACCCTGCCCCTATCTTGCCAGCCTTCGGGCTAGTTACCGAATTATCGAATTCTCCACCAAGCACAGCAGTGTGCGCAGTGCCACACCGGTGCCGCCAACTGGGGTGTATCCATGCGCTGTGGATTCGTTATAGGCAGGTCCTGCAATATCAAGGTGTAGCCACGGAACTTCTGGCTTAATAAAATCTTTCAGAAACAATCCAGCAACTAACATGCCGCCCATTCGATCACCAATATTTGCTAAATCTGCAACTGGCGAATCAAGGGATGCACGTAACTCTTGTGGCAATGGCATTGGCCAGAAAGCTTCGCCACTGTCTGTTGCCGCACTTATAAATCGAGTACTGAAGTCTTCATTATTTGTCATCACGGCACTTGTTCGTGTTCCAAGTGCAACAACTTGAGCTCCAGTAAGTGTGGCAACATCGATTAAACCATCGAGAGATTTTGTTTCTTGAGCCTTCACAAGTGCATCGGCTAATACAAGACGGCCTTCAGCATCTGGATTGAGAACTTCAACAGTTTTACCGCCATAAATTGTGATGATGTCGCTAGGACGAGTCGCGTTATCGCTGACCATGTTTTCTGCAAGAGGTGCCCAGGCTTCAACTGCAACTGGGATTTTAAGAGATGCAATTGCGAGTATGGCTCCACATACTGCCGCGGCTCCACTCATGTCAGATTTCATAGCTTCCATGCCGGCTGCTGGCTTAAGTGCTAAACCGCCAGTATCGAATGTAATTCCCTTACCTACAAATGCAAATGTGCGCCGTGGCTTTTTCGGTGTGTACTTAATATGAAGCAGGCGAGGAGGATTTGCCGAGCCTTGCCCTACACCGATAATTCCGCCATAGCCGCCACTCTTTAACTGTTTTTCATTTAAAACAATAACTTTTAGCCCAGCGGTTGCACCGCCCAATGATTTTACTGCAGCAGCAATTTTTTTGGTAAAGGTATCTGGAGTCAGATGTGAGGGAGGTGTATTAATTAAATCTCTTACAAGGTGTGTGTACGTAGCAATTATTTGAGCTCGCTTAAGCACATTTTTTGCCTCGATGTTTTTAGTGAATTTAGAATGAATCGAAATCTTAACCAGGGGCAATTTGCGTTCGGATTTTGTAGACCCTCGGAATTCATCAAAGGCATATGCACCAAGTGCTGCTCCTTCTGCAATTGCAGCAACCGATTCAATATTTGGAGCCGGTAAAGCAAATGTTGCTTCTGTAGTTCCGGCAAGGGCGCGAGCAGCTGACCCCGCAGCACGGCGTAGAGTTTCATGTGAATATTCTTTTTGCACTGGTCCTAATCCTGTGAAAACAATCAATTTTGTTTTTGTGCCAGGTATTTTGATCACTTCGTCGGATTTTCCTGTGGCTCCAAGCTCTGCGAGATGAGCAAGTAAAGTTCTCGTGTCCAGTGCCAAGTTGTTGGATTCGATACTTAATGCCGAAGCCTTGTTTGGATTAAATGAAAGTCCGACGACCAAGACACCGCTAGTTACGGCGCCGTCAGTAAGTGTTAGCGAGGACATTTTTCTCCTTCTCAATCCAGCAAGGTTTATTCTGCAAGGAGCACAGGTTATCGGTTGTGGCATCTTGTGTTGGGGTGGGAGTAGGTTGTGAATGTGAAAAATTCTCCTCTTCATCAAAAGCACCTCGATCTGCAAGCCAAGATGGCTGATTTTGGTGGCTGGTTGATGCCGATCGAATATCCGGGATCAGGAGTTCTTGCTGAACACGCAGCGGTTCGAGAACATGTCGGACTCTTCGATGTTTCACACTTAGGCAAAGCAAGTGTGAAAGGTCCAGGCGCATTAGATTTCCTTAACGAAATCTTAACCAATGATCTCAATCGAATTTCAGATGGCATGGCGCAATACACGATGCTGTGTAATGACTCCGGCGGAGTAATCGATGATTTAATCGCTTATAGGAATTCAACTGAAGATATTTTTCTCATTCCAAATGCATCGAATACTTCACAGGTCGTTGATGTGCTCATATCTAAAGTAATCCCCGGAATCGAAATTACAAACTTGCATACCGAATATGCGGTACTTGCATTACAGGGACCATCAGCGCCGCAAGCTTTACACTCGCTAGGTATTTCTTCACAACTTGATTACATGAGTTTTACGCATGTAAAAATAGCAGGGTGTAACGTAATTTTATGCCGAACCGGATACACAGGCGAGAGTGGTTTTGAATTATTGCCTACGTGGAAAGACGCCGAGAAAGTATGGGATGCACTTGTGCAAGCAATCACACCGCTAAATGGTTTAATTTGCGGCTTAGGCTCCCGCGACACTTTGCGAACTGAAATGGGTTATCCGTTACATGGCCATGAACTCTCACTAGAAATTACACCTGTTCAGGCATCTGCGTCATGGGCAGTTGGTTGGAAGAAAGAAAAGTTTGCGGGAGATGCAGTTCTTCGAAAAGAGCGCACACATGGCCCGCGCCGTTTTTTACATGGCCTTAAATCACTGGACCGCGCAATTCCGCGAGCCGGTATGCAGGTTAAAGATCTTGGAGGTACTGAAGTAGGAGTTATCACTTCGGGAACATTTTCTCCAACATTGAAAAACGGAATCGCACTAGCGCTCCTAGATTCCTCAATTTCGCTAGGAACGGTTGTCGTTATCGATGTCCGTGGTCGAGAATCTCAGGCTGAAGTTGTGAATTTACCCTTTGTCGAATCTCATGTTAAATAAATTAGTTCACTCTAATTAAAAACTATCTCCTGCTTTTAATTGTGGATGTGGGGTTCGCAGACGTCGCATCTGAGTAGATCGGAGCCATCCGTAGAGCCCAAGACCTTTAGTAGAAGTTCCTGGAAAACGACTACGAACTTCACGATTAATTTTAAGGGAGAGAAAAATTCCGTCTACCAAAGCGGTCAAAAGTACGGCGTACATAATTGCAATTCCACCGTACTGGAGAGCGGCTACAGGAAAAATTGAAAGTAATAAAACTACAAAAATAATAGGTAGGAAATATTCACCAATGGATTTTCTTGAATCCACAATATTTCTTACGAGTTTGCGGGCTGGTCCTTTGTCACGATGCGGTAGAGCACTCTCTTCGCCTCGCAAATAAGCAGCCCGTGTTGCATTTCTGGATGCACGTGTTTGTTGGCGTGCGCGTTTTTTCTCCTCTTTTGTTGAAGCAGGAGCAAGGGAAGAAACAATTCTCTTCGATTGCGCTTCTTTTCGTTTAGGAGTTGGACGGCCCTTTTTTGCAGATGCATCGGAAGTGTTAGACATAGGCGTAACTATAGAGCGAGCATTCTTTCTAAAGCGAGTTTTGAATACTTTGCCACTTCAGGGGCGACACGAATTTGGTTTACTACAGTGCCAGATACGAGGGATTCCATAGCCCATACCAAGTGTGGCAAGTCGATTCGATTCATTGTTGAGCAGTAACAGATGTCTTTATCCAGGAAGTAGATTTCTTTATCGGGATTTTTCTGTGAGATTCTTTGTACAAGATTGAGTTCGGTGCCGATTGCCCATTTTGATCCAGCCGGAGAAGCTTGAACTATTTGAATTATTTTTTCAGTAGATCCAACCCGGTCTGCAGCACTGACAACTTCATGAGTGCATTCTGGATGAACCAAAACCTGTACTCCAGGCACACGATTACGGATTTCATTTACGCTATCGATTGAAAAACGTCCATGAACTGAGCAGTGGCCACGCCACAAAATTACTTTTGCATTCTTAACTTGTTCTTCAGTAAGTCCACCCATGGGTTTCCATGGATTCCAGAGCACGCAATCCTCGAGTGAGAGACCTAGGGACAAAACAGCAGTATTTCTTCCTAGATGTTGATCGGGCAGAAAAAGAATTTTTTGACCTTGCGTAAATGCCCATTTCATTGCTGCTTCGGCATTTGATGAAGTACAAATTATTCCTCCATGCTCGCCGGTAAAAGATTTGATAGCAGCAGATGAATTCATGTAAGTAACTGGAATAACTTTTCCTGCTACGCCAATGCTCGCAAGTTCTGACCAACACTTTGAAACTTGATTAGCAGTTGCCATATCGGCCATTGAACATCCTGCTGCAAGATCCGGCAGAATTACTCTCTGGTGATCAGAAGTCAGGATGTCAGCACTTTCAGCCATGAAGTGAACGCCACAGAAAATAATATTTTCGACACTGCTTGCATTCGCTGCTTCTTGCGCCAACTTAAATGAGTCCCCAGTGATATCTGCAAATTCAATGACTTCATTGCGCTGGTAATGATGGCCCAAAACTAAGACATCTGATCCGAGAGTTTTACGTGCAGCCCTGGCGCGAGCAACTAGATCAGGATCACTTGCAGGTGGCAATTGGCCATCGCACGAAACGCCACGTTCACTGGCCAGATCGCTGCCTTGTCCAAGCAGTAGCAAGTCACTCAGGTTCACAGGTGCATTCTCTCTCATAATCTGTGTCCATGTCGCGCATAGTCGTGCAGTTCGCTAGGCTTAGCACGTACTCGAAAGGGAGAGAACATGAGCACAGAGACAAGCACTACAACAGGAATTCTTCTCACCGATAACGCAGCATCAAAGGTCGCTGCATTGTTGGCACAAGAAGGTCGCGACGATCTCAATCTTCGCGTTGCAGTACAACCTGGTGGTTGCTCTGGTTTGAAATACCAACTCTATTTCGATGATCGCAACCTCGAAGGCGACGTTGTCCGTGAATTCGGAGATGTTAAAGTAATTACCGACAAAATGAGCGATCCTTACTTGGCTGGCGCAACAATTGATTTTGTGGACACAATTGAGAAGCAAGGCTTCACAATTGATAATCCAAACGCCCAAGGCTCATGCGCCTGTGGCGATTCTTTTAACTAAGCCATCACCTAACTAGTATCACGCCATGCGAATTGGTGTAGCTGGCTCTGTCGGTCTTGATCATTTAATGACTTTTTCCGGAAAATTTACTGATTCACTCGTCGCCGGTTCACTTGAAAAAGTCTCGCTCTCTTTCTTAGTTGATGACCTCGATGTACGTCGCGGCGGGTGTGCTGCCAATATTTGTTTTGGCATGGGAATGCTTGGCCTTAAACCAATTTTGATTGCAGCAGTTGGTAAAGATTGGGCTGATTACGATGCTTGGCTCTCTCGACATGGCGTAGACACAGGCCACGTTTTGATTTCTAAAGAACTATTTACCGCGCACTTTATGGTGACAACAGATACTGAACTCAATCAAATCGCATCGTTTTTCCCTGGCGCAATGAGTGAAGCGCGAAATATTGAGTTGGTGCCTATTATGGAAAAAACTGGCGAATTGGATTTGATTGTAATTTCACCTGATGACCCAGAGGCGATGATGCGTCACAGCGAAGTTGCAAAAGCTCGCGGGATTGCAATTGCGGCCGATCCGTCCCAGCAGATGGCACGGATGGAAGGACATGAGATTAAAACTTTGATTGATGGAGCTTCATATTTATTTATGAATGAATATGAACTAGCACTTGCCATCCAAAAAACTGGCTGGAGTGATGCCGAGATTCTTTCTCGAGTAAAACATCGCGTTGTAACTCAAGGGTCAAAGGGTGCACGTATCGAATCAAAGGGTGGCGAGATGATCAAAATTGCGTGCCCTAAGGAGAATGGCAAAGTTGATCCAACTGGTGTGGGGGATTCTTTCCGATCAGGTTTTGTCGCTGGACTTTCGTGGGGTCTTTCACATGAAAGATGTTTGCAACTAGGGGCAATGTTGGCAACGTATGTCATTGAAACAAAAGGAACTCAGGAATATCGCTTTACGCCAACTGAATTTATTGAGCGTTTTCAAGGCGCCTACGGTGATTCCGCTGCGAAGGAAATCAGCGCTCACTTAGTTTAGTAATAACGAAAGTGCTCTCCGATATTTTCTCAAATTTATTTCCTGTCATTCGAGACCATGCTGATAAGTCCGGCTCAGTTGCTGGATCATCTGAAAGTAGAGTCACTTGATCGCTATGGCGCATAGTTGAAATCACTTTGCCCAATTCAATAATTGGTTGAGGACAACGCAAACTGCGGGCGTCAATTTCATTCATGAGCGTTGTTGATTTACATTTTTTGTAACGGATGAAATTAAGCCATCGATTTCTACTTGCGTCGTGTCAGGGTGGATAGTTATTCGGATATTGCCATGAGTCAGGACGCCCATAGCGGCCAGCACATGACTCGGTTCCAGGTTGTCTGCAGTACATGCCGATCCTGAGTCAACGCTGTAGCCATCGTTTTGAATTGCGCGAAGTAACTCTTCACCATTGCAATTGAGAAATGAAGCGCTGAGCATGTGGGGCATGCTGGAATTCAAAGATCCTGCAATATCTACATCTGCCATTTGCGAAAATGCACTTCTTAGTTGTTCATTAAATTTGCGAGCTTCAGTGCTTGCATCTTCAACTTCTGCAGAGAAATTTTCAAGTGCAACAGCACTTGCCAGTAGTAGTGGTAGCGAAACATCAAGATTTGGGTGCGCAGCGTTGAGATGGGGCAGGGGATTGCTCCATTGTGATGGTTTTTTGACAATCAAAAACCCAATACCGGATGGACCGTACCAAGACCTGCTATCGAATAGCGCTGTCGAAAAATCATCGACTAGTGGAACTCGTATTCCACTAGTTGTTGCGTCGAGAAAAATATGATCAGAGTTCACATCCGCAATAATCTCGTCGCATTTTTGAATCACTCCTGTTTCTGCATTAGCAATTTGCAAGGCCAGAACTGAATTCCTCCCCGCATTTTCTGCTGCAATTAGTTTTCCATCGAGGTCACTCTTCAATAACTGGTGAGGGGTTTTCGCGGCAATTGCAAAGACATCTTTACGATCGGTAGCTCCGTGAATCAAGGTTGATGAATTTAGAAGTAATCCTTGAATACCTAAAAAATAGCCAAGTGAAGTGGGTGAGATAGGCACAATTGAGTCGACAGATACTGCAAGCGCCTTGCCAATGGTTTCAAGGGCATTGTTTCGCAATTGAGCAGCTTTGGTGCTGGCTTGTGAAAGTTTTGCCGGGTCAGCCCAGCCACTTTCAAAGGCAGCAGAAAGCACTTCAAAAGCCTTGGGATGAAGAGGGCTCTCACTCTGGAAATTTCCTGTGACACGTACCACCAGATGAACGCTACTGGCAGGTGAGTGCGTTTTGGAAATGCCCCACTATTCTTAGGCCCATGTCCGCACGAAAAAAGCGATCCTTATCCCTAGCAGGAATAGTGGTCCCAACCGTATTACTTCTTACTGGTTGCTCAAAGGTTTCTGGACTTGGATTTGAAGAAGGAATAACAAGTGTTAATGATCAATCTTTATCCCTGTGGCAAGGTGCATGGATTGCAGCAGGCGTAGTTGGCGTATTCACTTTTATTCTCATTATTTGGCCGGCGATGTTTCATCGTCTCAAGAAAGATTCACCAGAATTTCCAAAGCAAACTCAATATAACGTGCCCGTAGAAATTCTCTACACAGTGATTCCGTTTATCATTGTTGCTGTTCTTTTTGTGTACACCATGCAAGCGCAAAATGTGATCACTGCTAAAACAACAGGACCAGCACATGAAATTTCAGTTGAAGGCATTCAGTGGTCATGGCAATTTGGTTACACCGAAGCCGGACCTGGTGCAGTCGTAACTGGCACACCTGCCCAACCGCCTACGTTATACCTGCCTCAAGGTGAAAAAATTAGATTCGCAATTACTTCAAATGACGTTGTGCACGGTTTTTGGATCCCAGCTTTTATGATTCAAATGCAGAACCTTCCTGGAGTTACAAATAAACTTGAATTTACGGCCAACAAATTAGGCACCTACCCTGGACGATGCAATATTTTGTGCGGACGCAATCACACACAGATGATTTTTAGTGTAAAAGTTGTTACTCCATCGGAATATGAGAGTTACCTAGAATCCCTGAAGGCGAGCACAGTATGACAACTTATGCAGAGCGTCCGGCGCTGAAACTTCCGACACAGGGAATAAAGCCAACCCGAAAAGGAAATGAATTCGTTAAGTGGGTTACAACAACAGATCATAAACGCATTGGTTATTTGTATCTCATCACAACTTTTGCCTGGTTCTTAATTGCTGGATTTTTGGCTCTGCTATTGCGTTCGGAATTAGCTCGTCCAGGATTACAGTTTTTGAGCAATGAGCAGTACAACCAAATTTTCACAATGCACGGAACAATTATGTTATTGCTCTTTGCGACTCCACTCTTCGTTGGATTTGCAAATGTAATTATGCCGCTGCAAATCGGTGCGGCAGATGTGGCTTTTCCTCGTTTAAATATGCTTTCTTATTGGCTATATCTTTTCTCTGGAATTATGGTCTTTGCTGGATTTTTAACTCCGGGTGGCGCGGCTTCATTTGGTTGGACTGCTTATGCCCCACTTTCTAACTCCGTGTATTCGCCAGGAATTGGCGCAGATCTCTGGATTGTTGGATTGGCAATCGGCGGTATCGGAACAATTTTAGGCGCAGTAAATTTCATCACAACGATTTTCACAATGCGCGCACCGGGTATGACGATGTTTCGAATGTCGATCTTTTCTTGGAACGTTTTACTAACATCCATATTGGTTTTACTCGCATTTCCGCCATTAGCTGTTGCATTCCTAGGGCTCGAATCCGACCGTTTGTACGGCACGCATCTATTTGATCCAGCCAACGGCGGAGCGATGCTCTGGCAACATCTTTTCTGGTTCTTTGGACACCCTGAGGTTTACATCTTGGCATTACCATTCTTTGGAATTGCGACAGAAATTTTACCGGTGTTTAGCCGTAAACCAATATTTGGTTACAAGGGTTTAATTGCCGCAACAATTGCAATCGCTGCTTTATCAGTTTCGGTGTGGGCTCACCACATGTTTGCAAGTGGTCAAGTGTTGCTTCCGTTTTTCTCATTTATGACATTTCTTATCGGCGTTCCGACAGGTGTGAAGTTCTTTAACTGGATCGGAACAATGTGGCGTGGCCACGTTACATTTGAAACACCGATGCTCTGGGTGATGGGCTTCCTCGTAACATTTTTGTTCGGTGGTCTAACCGGAATTATTTTGGCGTCGCCACCACTTGATTTCGCAGTTTCTGCATCTTATTTCGTAGTAGCGCACTTCCATTATGTTCTCTTTGGAACTGTAGTTTTTGCGATGTTTGCTGGATTTTATTTCTGGTGGCCAAAGATGACAGGGCGCATGCTCAATGAACGTCTTGGAAAGATTCACTTTTGGACACTCTTTTTTGGCTTCCATCTAACATTTTTAATTCAACATTGGCTCGGAATTAAAGGCTTCCCACGCCGTTACGCCGATTATTTACCAACCGATGGATTCACATTTATGAACACTGTTTCGACCATTGGCTCATTTCTGTTGGCTCTTTCAATGATTCCATTCTTTATAAATGTGTGGATTACGCGTAAGAGCCCATTAGTTGGTGTTGATGACCCATGGGGTTACGGGTCATCACTTGAATGGGCAACTTCGTGCCCACCACCACGCCATAACTTCACTTCAATGCCGCGCATTTCAAGTGAGCGCCCAGCATTTGATTTACACCACCCGCACATCAAAACTGAAGGGCACTAAGTTTTATGAAAACAAATTGGATGCTCTTTGCTGGGTTATCAATATTTTACGTGATTATCACCATTGTTTATTGGCAAGTAAATGGTGAAGCACTTGGTATTACAGGGTTAATGCTTTCAGCGGGTCTTGCCGGCATGATTGGTTTCTATGTTTGGTTTACACAAAAGCGAATCGGCTCAACACTCCCAGAAGACAACATAACGGCAGAGATTTCCGACGGAGCTGGCGAACTAGGATTTTTTAGCCCTCATTCATGGTGGCCATTGCCAACTGGATTATCAGCACTGGCAACTGGTTTAGGTTTAATAATCGGTTGGTGGTTCACTCTCATCGCAGTAAGCAGTTTAGTAATCTGCGTCATCGGCTGGGTTACTGAATATGAAAAACCTGCAACTTCACCAAGTCATTAATTATCTACTTCGCAGTTAAGAAATAATGAAGAAGTTCCGTGGGCTGTTACAAGCTTCTCATTTCATTCCTACATTAATCGTTACGAGCATCGCCTTTGCCTTTGGCGTACATTATTGGTGGGAAGGCCCAGCGTACGTAATTGCTTTTACTGTTTTTACAGGCCAGCTCGTGGTTGGGTGGAGTAATGATCTCTATGACTTCGCAGATGATCAGCGCCATGCACGTGGGAATAAACCACTTGTTTCTGGTCTGATATCAGAGACGTATTTGCGAAAATGGCTAATCTTCATGGTGCCATTTTCCTTTGTAGTAAATCTTTTGGGGCCGTTGGGTTTTAAAGGTGGCCTTCTTTATTGGCTTGGCATTGGATGCGGTGTTGCCTATAACTTTTATTTTAAATTTAGCGTGCTCTCACCGCTTCCGTACGCAGTTGCTTTTGCAGCCTTGCCGTCATGTATAGCAATTTCTAAATCTGTTATGCCTCCAGTATGGATGTGGCTTGGAGGAGCGGTTCTTGGATGTGCCGCGCACTTTATTAACGTAGTTAAAGATATGGACCAGGACCGTCAGAGTGCTATTAGAGGTTTACCTCAACGAGCTGGCAAGCGTGGATCTATTGCTATTGCTGCAGTTTTAATCGCAATAGCTACATTGATAATTTATTAGTGGTGTTCGATCTCTTTGAGATCTTGTGTCGAAACTTTAGGTGCAACTTCGGCGTTAGCCTCGCTCATCCGTGAGCGAAGTTTGTTACGAATTGCATCGGTGCGACGCACGCCAGCCTTATCGATTTCGGGCAACTCGAGAGGACCACTTTGTTCATGGTAAGTAAGTAACCATTTTTTCTCTGGTGATAATTCCTCGTGAACTTCAACAAATTCTCCGTGTGGAAGTCTGACCAAGCGCCCTGATTCTTTACCGTGCAAAACAAGTTCGCGGTCTGCACGTTGAAGTGAGATACAGATTCTCTTTGTAATTACAAATGCAATAGGTGGTAACACAATGATGCCAATGCGACTAAACCACATGATCTGATTGATACTTAGATGGAATTGCTGAGCAATGATGTCGTTGCCACCATTTATAAGGGCAATTAAAGTGAAAGTTAGGGCCATTGCACCGATTGCCGTGCGATTTGGAACATTGCGTGGACGATCGAGTAAGTGATGCTCTCGTTTATCGCCTGTAATCCAACTTTCGATAAATGGGTACAACGCTAAACCAGTAAACATGATGCCTGGAATAATTAGACCCGGAATAAGAATGTTCCACGAAATAGTGTGTCCAAAGGCATGTGTTTCAAGTGGAGGAGCCATGCGAACTAATCCGTCGAGCCAACCCATGTACCAATCGGGTTGGGAACCTGCAGATATCTGACCAGGTGTGTACGGACCGTATAACCAAATTGGGTTAATGGATGCGACGGCTGCAATAAAAGTTGTTACACCAAAGACTATGAAAAAGAATCCGCCAGCCTTAGCCATGTAGACAGGAAATAGGGGATAGCCAACAACGTTTTTCTCTGTGCGACCAGGACCTGGGTACTGTGTGTGCTTTTGGTACCAGACCAACATTAAGTGCACTGTAATCAGCGCTAAGAAAATTCCAGGAAGCAATAAAACGTGCACAGTAAATATTCGCGGAATAAATGCTTCTCCCGGAAATGCTCCACCGAATGCAAAGAAGGCTATGTAAGTTCCCACAACAGGCACCGCTTGAATAATTGCTTCGGCGATTCGAATTCCGGTACCTGATAGCAAGTCATCTGGAAGTGAGTAGCCAAGGAAACCTTCAACGATTCCAAGAGTTAAAAGTCCAACACCGATGATCCAGTTAAATTCGCGAGGTTTGCGAAATGCTCCTGTGAAGTACACACGCAATAAGTGAACAACGATTGCAACCATAAAGAAAAGCGCAGCCCAGTGGTGAATTTGGCGCATGAGCAGGCCGCCGCGAACTTCAAAAGAAATATGAAGTGTAGATGCGTACGCTGCAGACATCTTTAAACCAGATAGCGGTTGGTATGCGCCTTCATAAATAACTTCGCGCTGCGAAGGGTCAAACCAAAATGTTAAGAATGTTCCAGAGAGCAACAAAATAACAAATGAGTAGAGCGCAATTTCACCAAGTAAGAATGACCAGTGATCAGGGAAAACCTTATTGAGGTTTTTCTTCATCCACGCTGCAGCACCTGTTCGCTCATCTACATAATTTGCGACATTGCCTGCAATACGTTCACGTGCTGTCATGATGAGCGCTCCCAAAAACTAGGTCCAACGGCTTCATTAAACGGTTGCTTAGCTACGAGGTAACCCTCGGCATCGAGTGCTAATGCTAATTGAGGTAGTGGCCTAGCCGCAGGTCCAAATAAGACTTTTGCTGCCCGCGTTACGTCAAATGTTGATTGGTGACATGGGCAAAGCAGATGCTTGGTCTGTTGTTCATAGAGCGCAACTGCGCATCCCATGTGAGAACAAATCTTGGAAAAAGCGATGATTCCTTCGTGCGTCCAGGACAAGCGTTCTGCATCTAAATTAAATTCTTCTGGACGTAGGCGAATAAGTAGCACCGCATCTTTGCCAATGTCACTCAGAGTTCGGTGATCTTGACCCGGCAACATTGCAGGAAGAACTTGTGCAACTGCGCCAACTTCTAGGTCCTCAGGTTTAATTGGGCGATCACCTGGGTCGGTTACCAAGCGAGTACCAGCTTTCCAACTTGTTTTATTCAATGAATCCCCTGGTAGTGGACCTAAATCGCGCAAGAGTAAAAGCGGAGATAAACCAACTAAACCAAGTGATAAACCAAGTGAGCGTTTGATTAATGAACGCCGTCCCAAACCTGCGGCCGAGGCGCCTTCTTTTGCGGTTTTTACAAATTCTCTACGGTCATCATCTACGGAACGAAATTCATGTCGTTGCACAGTAACTTCGTTATCTGGCATAAGAGTTTTAGCCCAGTGAATCGCGCCCATTCCTATGAAGAATAGAGAGAAAGCTAAGCCGAGCCCTAAAAATAATTGATGTGCGTTCGTGCTTCCCATGATTGGCAAGAAAACAAAAATATCATCAGGAATAGCAATGTATGAAACTATGAAAAGTATTGTTCCAAGTGCTGATAGTAAGAAGAGGATGGCAACTTGACGTTCAGCTTTTTTAGCCGCAATCGGATCTGTATCTGTTTTGCGATGTACGTGCGGAGGAATACCAGGATCATCAATTGTCTCTAGGTCGTGTGCCATGTTTTCCTTATCTCGCCTTCATTGCAAGCCAGACTGCAACGCCAATTAATATTCCGATTCCAAGAGTCCACACAAGCAATCCTTCAGTTACTGGACCAACGCGTCCGAGTGATGCGCCGCCCAATGCTGGCTCTGCTTCTGCTGATTTAATCCATTTAATAATAGATAATTTTTCTTCAGGTGTAATAATTTTATCTGAGAAAACCGGCATTGATTGAGGACCTGTAATCATCGCTTCGTAAATATGCACGGGTTCAACGCCCATAACTGTTGGCGCATACTTTCCTTGAGTTAATGCGCCACCTTGACCAGCGAAGTTGTGGCACATGGCGCAGTTATTTCTAAATAATTCTCCACCTTCAGCAACGCTTCCATCACGTTCGTAATTGAGTAATTCATCGCCAGGAATCTCTGGGCCGGGTGCAAGGGATGCGACATATGCAGCAAGTGCTGCAACTTCTTGCGGGGAATACACGGGAGCTTTACGCATTGCTTGAGTACTCATATCTGCCATCGGCATACGTCCTGTTGCAACTTGGAAATCTACCGATGCTGCGCCGACACCAATTAAAGAAGGAGCAATTGCGCCGCCTTCTGCGTTAAGACCGTGACAAGACGAACAGCCTTTAAGAAAGATTTGCTTTCCTTCCTCAATGATTGCAGATCGCGCCAATGCCAATGAAGATTTATTTGGTGTTGCACTAGCGACTGAAAAAGTAGTACCGATACCTAGCAACGCAATTATGAGAAGCAAGGGTGCAGCCGCACGGTGTCTGCGGTACTTAGATAGTCGCTTCACTCTTATGCCTTTCGTTAATCACTAAAGTCATTTGATTAGGTAAATTGCTGAGAAGAGTGCGATCCAAACAACGTCTACAAAGTGCCAATAGTACGAAACTACGATTGCAGTAGTTGCTTGCGAATGTGTGAATCGTCGAGCTTTGGCCACGCGGATTAAAACAATTAGGAATGCAATGAGACCCCCAGTTACGTGCAAACCATGGAATCCAGTTGCGATATAAAAAATTGAACCGTATGCGGTGGATGAGAGTGTCAAACTTTCACTCACTAGGGCCGCGTATTCATAAATTTGTCCTGCTACAAAGAAAGCACCCATGAGAAAAGTAAGTGAGAACCATTCGCGCATTCCCCATTTGCTAATTTGGAAAAAGGAACCGGTTCTTTTGTTTTGAAAACGTTCGGCCGCAAATACGCCGAATTGGCATGTGACCGAAGATAAAACTAGAATGGTTGTGTTTGCTGCCGCAAAAGGAATGTTCAATAATTTTGAAGATTCGGTCCAAATTGATGGCCCTTGTACTGCGCGCGTTGTGAAATAAATCGCGAATAAACCTGCGAAGAACATCAGCTCACTAGAGAGCCAGACAATGGTTCCGACTGCGACCAGGTTGGGGCGAGAGATTCTGTGGGCCGTAGTTGCAGTAGACATGGGGATGATTATTCCTGCATTCCTCTCTGACTTCCACCGCCACGGACCTAGTTACCCGAGGCATTTTCGCTTTTCCTAGGTGAAACGGGTCACTAGAAATCCTTGCCCAAAAAATGGTCCGCCAGACAATAAGATACGAGCATGGAATTATCGGCTGGGACATCACTTAAAAAGAAGCAGATTGCTATTTATTCCGATGATAGCTCGGTGCGCGCTTCAATCGTTCTGGCTTTAGGAAAGCGAATTGCCGATGATTTACCAGAGCACGAAGTTCACGAATTTGCTACCGGTGCAGCGCTTCGTCAATACATCGATCGCAAATCTGCGGATGGCACTTTTAAAATCGACCTTTTTATTCTCGATGGAGAAGCAGCCCCTGAAGGGGGTCTTGGAATTGCTCGTCAATTAAAGGATGAAGTTTTTAATTGCCCTCCAGTCTTGGCAATTACCGGCCGAAAAGAAGATGCATGGCTTGCAGCATGGTCGAAAGCAGAAGCGTCAGTAATACATCCGATTGATCCCTTTACGCTTGCACGTACCGTCGCAGATTTATTGCGCTCTGGTTCACTTACTTCGGCGTAAATATTTACGAAAACCCACTCATGAATACGAGTTGGAAATCATCCGTTGCGGCACTCCAATCTGGGTTGGATTTAACAACGTCAGATGCGCAATGGTTCATGCGCGAAATTCTTGAAGGCCGCGCTGAGAGTTCAGATCTAGCAGCATTTCTTGTAGCGTTAAAAAATAAAGGTGAAACATCAGATGAGGTAGGCGCTTTTGTATCTGAAATGTTTAATCACAGTGCACCGATTAATATTGCTGAACGAGCGGTAGACACAGTCGGTACAGGTGGCGATGGCGCGCACACCATCAATATTTCAACAACGGCAGCAATTGTGGCTGCAGCCGCCGGAGCACGCGTGGTTAAACATGGCAACAGAGCCTCCTCTTCAAAATCCGGGGCAGCGGATTTATTGGAAGCGCTAGGTGTAAATATTTCACTCGATGGAAATGGAGTTGAAAAGAGCGTCCGAGAATTAGGAATCGGTTTTTGCTTTGCACAGAAATTTCATCCAGCAATGAAAAATGCTGCATCAGTACGTAAAGAACTTGGAATCCCAACTGTATTTAATATCCTGGGACCACTTGCCAATCCGGCAAAACCCCAAGCGGCAGCCATTGGCGTTGCAAATGAACGGATGCATTTAGTAATGGCTCAAGTCCTTGGCGATCGGGGCGTTGATGGATTTGTTTTCCGTGGCGACGATGGTTTAGATGAAATTACATTGGCGACCACAACATCTGTTTTATCCATTGGTGGTGGCAGTATTTCAAGTGAGCGCATAGAGCCAGCAGATTTTGGTTTATCTGCTGCGCCAATTTCAGCACTCGTTGGGGGAGATTCTCAAGAAAATGCTCGAATCACTCGCGCAATCTTTAATGGTGAACAAGGTGCACCGCGCGATGCAGTTTTGCTCAATGCAGCTGCTGCAATTGCTGCATTTGATGGAGATATTTCCGCTGACATTCACATTCGAATTTCAAGTGGACTCAAGCGAGCAATTAACGCAGTTGACTCTGGCAAGGCCACGCAGTTGTTGAGTGACTGGGCAACACTTACACAAAACCTGGCTGCGAATTAATCCACGGCGTACTCTTTCGCATATGGGAACAGAAGGTGCACCAGCAGGTTATTTAGAAGACTTTTCTGCAATAGGAAATGGCGCTACAAAAGAAATCGGAATCCTTTTAGTTCATGGATTCACAGGCTCGCCTTCATCTATGCGCCCGTGGGCAGAGTTCATGCATCAGCAGGGTTACACCGTTCGTGTTCCTCGATTGCCTGGCCATGGCACAAAGCCGGAGGATCTCAATCAAGTTAAGTGGGAAGAATGGCCGCGGAAGATTGAAAGTGAATTACGCGAACTCCAAAAAACATGTACAAAAATTTTCGTCTTTGGTTTATCCATGGGCGGGGGATTAACTCTTTACACAACTGAAAATCATCAAGAAAAACTTAGTGGGATTGTTTTGGTCAATCCCATGATTCATATCCCACTTGTAACTCCGACAGTGGCGAAGATATATTCTAAATTCAAGAAAATGCGTTCGGCCGTTGGCAATGACATTAAGCGCAAAAACGTCACCGAGTTCGCATATGACGCGAATCCCTTAGTTGGAATTTACGAGCTGACAAAGATGCTCAAAATAACTCGTGAACATCTTGGAAAAGTTAACATCCCAACCCTTCTCTTTCATAGCACCGAAGATCATGTGCTTCCTGTTTCAAACACAGAGATCATTCTTAAGGGCATAAATTCAAAGGATAAAGAGCGAGTAGAACTAACCAATAGCTATCACGTGGCCACGCTAGATCACGATATGGAGATAATCTTCGAGAAATCTCTTACTTTTGTGCAAGTACGCTCTTAACCATTTTCACTAACAATTTCTCATCAACTTTCCAATCATTTGGCACAGCCACAGTCTTTTTGTTGACCTTGTACTGCTTGAGATCAGGAGCCATTTTCTTCAGCACCTCGGCGTTGAAGGGTGCAATCAAAATATGATTTTTAGCCACAGAAGCTCCAAAAACATAATGTGTGCCTTTGCGCATCATTGGTTGATTCCAGGCAATAACAGTCTCTAAATCCGGAAACTTTAAAGTTAAAATTCGGAAAACTTTTCTAAGCGTTTTAGCTTGTATTGGATCTATTGATTTATAGAAATCACGCGGTGTTTCAAATTTTCTAGTTGTAGTAGACCCACGCGAGAACATAACTAATGCGTTGGCATGTGCTTGGGAAAAACCATAGTTCTCACGAAGGTGGGCAATTTGTTCTGGGTATTTCTGTTCCTTAATTGTTGCCATCACTTTGAACCAGTACTTCATTGGTTCGCCGTACTTCTTTTCTATGAGCGGAAAATGCGCTTCGCGGCTTGGGTCTTTTGTTGGCACATAGCAATATTAGTAGAGATACGATTAACCCATGACATGGATTTTGCTAGCGATAGCGATTCTCGCCGAAATTGTAGGAACGTTGCTCCTTAAGCGAAGTGACGGTTTCACAAAACTCTGGCCGTCTATCGGTGTAGTTATTGGATACTTAACGGCATTTGCACTTTTATCCCAATCCCTAAAGAAAATAGACGTCGGAATCACCTACGCCATCTGGTCTGGGTTTGGAATTGTTGGTGCTGCAGTGGGCGGTGCAATTTTCTTCGACCAGCATCTGACTAAGTTGAATTTAATCGGAATGACAATCATCATTGCCGGAGTTGTGATTATGAATGCTGGGGGAGTAAGTCATTAAATGTATATTCCACGCCATTTCGTAGTTGATGATCCAGTAGCGCAAGAATTTTTGGAAAACCTCAAGAGTGGACACTTAGTTACTAGTACAGCTCAAGGCATTCTTTCAACAATGATTCCAGTGGCATTCGATAAAGCATCTCGCTCCATCATTGGCCATGTGGCTAGGGCGAATTCCCAGTGGTCAGAAAAAACAAACCAGGAAGCGCTTTTTATCAGCGCACCTGTTGATTCATATATTTCTCCAAGTTGGTATGCATCAAAGCAAGAACACGGCAAAGTTGTTCCAACCTGGGATTACATGCTTGCGCATGTTTATGGGGATTTAATAATTCACGACGATGTTGATTGGTTGCGCAAAGCAGTTTCGGATCTTACGGATTCTTTTGAAATAGGCAGAAGCAAGCCTTGGAGATTAGATGATGCCCCAGACGATTATATTGATGGTCAATTACGAGCCATAGTTGGAATTGAATTAAAAGTTACTCGCTTAGATGTTTCATTTAAGATGAGTCAGAATAAAACTAAGGCTGATCTTGATGGAGTCCTCAATGGTTTGCGAAGCGAAAATCGCGAAGATGTAGCGATCAAAGTTGAAGAATTAAGGCCCGAGGATAAGAAATAGTTCAATTAAGTAGAAAAGTTACAGCTTCTGCTGCGCTCCAACCTTGTGGATGCATTTGTAATAATCGTCGAGGTCCTTCTAAATCAGATCCAATAGTAACTAATGGCATTTCTGTACTGCCATTCGGACGTATTTGTCCCAATCCGATATCTGCCATGAGGGCATTGCATAAACATTTTGCATTATGAGATTGTTCAATGTGGCCGTGCTTGAATACAAAATTT
Organism: Actinomycetota bacterium; assembly: GCA_009699825.1. Taxonomy (GTDB): domain Bacteria; phylum Actinomycetota; class Actinomycetes; order Nanopelagicales; family Nanopelagicaceae; genus Planktophila. Next base: position 1,433 of record WLNM01000003.1, on the reverse strand, counting down.
GATTGTGGTTCAGCTGGGCATCGATAACCAATACTGCCGGACTCTCTTTTAAATGGCGTACGAAGATATCCAAGATCACAGACTCGAATACGTTTTTCAAAGTTATCACGAACAGACAGGGAGTCTTCATTTTCGATTACCTTAAATGGAAATCCTGTCGGGGAAGCGGTTGCATCAGTAGTGACGTGAATTGACCCATCCATCAGATGATTAATTGCGTCAACTTTAAGATTCTTCGTAAAACCAGATTCATTGGAGAGTGCGAATAACGAACCAACTTGTATTCCGCAAGCACCCAAACTTAGAGCCTCCTTTAATTTCTCAGGAGTACCAAAACCACCTGCTAGCCAAAAATCTGAACCCGTTGCGATAATTTTGTCTAGATTTGGTGAATCTAATTCTGAATAGATTGCCTCTCCGTTGCCGTCTATCGCGTCTTTTTTTCTAGGAGGTGCGTTATGTCCACCTGCAACGTGGTACTCAATGATGTATCCATCGGGTTTGGTTTCATCATCCTTGTTTAGGTAAGAAACCAACGCGTGGGAGGAAACTATTGCAAGAAATTTTGGCCTTTTTAGTGGATAAGAAATTCCAGTAATAGTTGATGGATCAAATTTCAAAATGGATTTTTCGTTTGTATCGGCCACATCAACACGCATGGCCACTGGTTTTCCCTTTTGTAGTAGGTCGAGAGCAAAAGGGATTTGTGCTGGAATTCCAGCTCCAATAAGTATGTAATCGACATCTGCGAGAATCGCACCAAATAGTTGAAATGGAATTGCCATCTGTATTTTTTCTAGAATATTCATACCAACTAATCCAGAGTGCCCCTCTTTCGCTAACCAAACCTCCACAAATGTTGAAACAACTAGAAGTTCCACTGCAAATGAAGTTGGACGCAACGATAATTTTGGTACATCTATATATGGAACTTTCGAATCTCTTCCACCCTCGATGTAATAACGATCGATAATCAGTTGAGCGATTTCTTGATTCGGGAAATGAGTCAGTGCTCGCCTGACATCCCCGCTGATATCTCCATCTTGCAACCTACGGGCTATTACTGCATCTATTGCAGTGCCAGAAACAACCCCTAGTTGACCCTTTCGTGAAACTTCTTGTGCCAATTTCCATGAAGAAACACCTATGCCCATTCCGCCTTGAATCAAAATTGGAAGAGTCGCTGCAGGCGTTGATGTCACAGATGAATAATAAAAGGGTCAGCGAATCAGAACGTTGCGTTAGTGCAGAGTTAGCACTCACCGGGATAAAAAGAATTTTTGGTCATGTTTTGTAACCAATTTACTGCTTTATGTGCTCGATTCTGGGATCGAATCAGTGCGTCTATCCGTAAATTCAGGTGAAAGTGGTATTTTTCTCCAAAATTTATTGAAAGCATGAGGCGCCGCAATGGATAAAGATCGTGAAGCCGC
>WLNM01000029.1 GCA_009699825.1 Actinomycetota bacterium | reverse complement strand
TCGTAAGAAGGCTGCTGCAAAGAAGGCAGCTCCAAAGCGTCGTCGTAAGAAGGCAGCTGCTAAGAAAGCAGCTCCAAAGCGTCGTCGCAAGAAGGCAGCTGCTAAGAAAGCAGCTCCAAAGCGTCGTCGCAAGAAGGCTGCTGCAAAGACAGGCGCTCCAAAGCGTCGTCGTCGCAAGAAGGCAGCAGCAAAGTAAGCATTTCGCTTATTAAAAAAGCCCGCCACGAAAGTGGCGGGCTTTTTTGCTTCCTATAATTAATCCAAATCAGAGTTTCTTAACTCATTACCAACTCGTTCAAATATTTCTGCAAGTGCAATTTGATCAGCTTTAGTTAAGTGATCCACAAATCGCGAGCGCACACTTTCAACATGATCTGGGGCTGCTGCCACAATCGCTTTCCAACCCTTTGGTGTCATCACTGCAAAATAGCCGCGCTTATCAATCGGGCAAGCTTCTCGTTTTACCCATCCTGCTTTTTCCATGACCTTCATGCGATGTGAAAGTCTGGAGCGCGACAACATTGCAACATCTGCCAACTCGCTCATTCGCATTCTGCGATCTGGGGCGTCACTGAGTTGGGCCAGGATTTCGTAATCAGCCATAGAAACATCATGGGGTTCGAGGTCAGAATCAAGGGCTTCTAATAAACGGCGGCTGGCAACAATGTATCGACGCCAAGCCTTCATCTCAGATGGATTGAGCCATTTAGGTGTTGTAGCGTCTGCCATAGAGATTATGGTACGCGAGAAGTTGAACTTTCAACTACTTGAATAAGCTGCGGGGGCACACGAAGATGGCGTTAAAGAGTGGAATAGATCTTTCACATATAGATTCAGAATTCGCTCCAGGCGATGACCTCTATCGCTATCTCAATGGTCGATGGCTTAAGTCCCACCAAATTCCAGCAGATCGTGCATCCGATGGCGTTGCCTATGCGCTTCATGATGAAGCCGAAGCACAGGTTCGCGAAATCATCGAAGGCGCTCACCAGATTAAAGGCGCTGGTGCGGATGCCCAGAAAATTGGCGATCTATATCGATCATTTATGGACACTGATGCGATCGAAAAACTTGGGACAACGCCGCTGGCCACAGACCTTGCTGCCATCGATGCAATTGCATCGGTATCAGATTTCATCTCAACCATGTCACGTCTTGAAATGAAGGGTGTTGGCGGAATTTTTGGTGCCTCAATTTATACCGATGCCATGGATTCAGAGACAAATATTATTTATCTGGGTCAGGGTGGAATTTCACTGCCTGATGAGTCCTATTACCGTGAAGAACAGTACGCGCCAATTCGCGAAGCCTTTCTAGAGCACGTTTCAAAGATGTTCGCACTTACCGGTATCACTGCCAGCGCTGCGGATGTTGCATCAATTCTTGCTCTTGAAACCTCCATCGCTGCATGCCATTGGGATCAAGTTCGCGATCGCGACGCAACGCTGACATATAACAAACACAGTCGCACTGAACTAGAAAAATTAGCACCCGCATTAGATTTCCCACTCTGGTTGAAATCTGGTGAAGTCCCACCGAAAGCATTTGAATCAGTCATCGTTCGCGAACCTGATTTCTTCTCTGGCGTTTCAGCACTGCTCGAAAAATTTGATCGCAATGCATGGGTGCTCTGGCTTAAGTGGCAACTCATTTCAGGTTCTGCTGCATATCTCAACGATGCAGTGGTGCAACAAAACTTTGCCTTCTACGGAACAACTCTTTCTGGTACTCCACAGATTCGCGAGCGCTGGAAACGTGCTGTGTCACTAGTCGAAGGCTCACTCGGTGAGGCTGTTGGCCGTATATATGTAGAGCGCCATTTTCCACCTGCTGCAAAGCAGGCCATGAACGAACTCGTGGCAAATCTGATTGAGGCATATCGCATCAGTATTAGCGAGCTCTCATGGATGAGTTCTGAAACCAAATCTAAAGCTTTCGAAAAACTCACTCAGTTCACGCCCAAGATTGGCTATCCAGATAAGTGGCGTGATTATTCATCGCTGAGTATTAGTGCAGATGATCTCTTCGGAAATCTTGGACGAATCTCGGCGTTTGCTCGCGACTACGAGTTAGCCAAAATAGGTGCACCTGTTGATCGCACCGAGTGGTACATGACTCCGCAAACAGTTAATGCTTATTACAACCCCGGCATGAATGAGATTGTTTTTCCCGCCGCTATTTTGCAACCGCCATTTTTTGATATCGATGCAGACCCTGCAGTGAATTACGGCGGAATCGGCGCAGTCATTGGCCACGAGATTGGTCACGGCTTTGATGACCAAGGCTCTAAATATGATGGTGCTGGAAATATGGTGGATTGGTGGACCCAATCTGATCGTGATGAATTCGAAATCCGTGCCAATGCACTAATCGCACAATTCGATGCACTCTCCCCTGAAGAAACCCCTGACATCACCGTTAATGGCGCCCTGACAGTGGGAGAAAACATTGGTGACTTAGGTGGCCTCAGCATCGCCTATAAGGCTTATTTACTGGCTTTAAAGGGTGCATCTGCCCCTGTTATCGATGGATTAACAGGAGAACAACGATTCTTTCTTGCATGGGCACAAGCATGGCGCGGAAAGGTTCGCCCCGAAGAACTACGTCGTCGAATCGCTACAGATCCGCATTCGCCATATGAATTTAGATGTAATGCCATTGTTCGAAATATCGATGAGTTTTATACGGCCTTTAACGTCAGCGATAAAGACAAGCTCTGGCTGAAAGAGTCAGAGCGCGTTCGTATTTGGTAAGGCCATTTTCCGAAGTCGTAAAAATAAGGGCAGTGGTAGCAACGCTCCAATAAGCATCGTAAATATCCACGCACTTTCAAGGCCAGCGCCAAGCATGGGTCCTGTGATTGCCGGTCCTAATACTCCAGAAACTCCCCACTGCAAACCAATCAGAGCATTTGTTCTTCCACGAATATGTTCTGGAGATAATTCATTTGCAAGTGCTGGCATTGTTGGCGACCAAATCATTTCGCCAAATGCAAAAACTATTTGACTTAAACAAATCATTAGTCCGGCTGCAAGCAGTGGAAGCAGTGGTGATATTCCAACTACTCCCCATGATAAAGACCAAAAGATTCCCACTGCTATGAGCGCCTTGTATTTGGATTCTCTATCAAGTCTTCGAAGTACAGCTGGTTGTAATAAAACAATTGAAAGTGTGTTTACTCCATACATGACTCCAAGCCACTTAGGAGAGAGTCCTAGATATTGAGTCGCATAAATAGGCAAACCTGCCTGCAAGCCTGCGTAGCCAAAAATTAAGAGAATAAGACCCGAGACACTGAGCAGAACAATCTGCTTATTTTGCCAAATCTCTTTATAACTTCCACTCTTTGGTTCGTGAGCTTCTGGAATATATTTTCCGACCAGTGGGGTTCGAATGAGAAGAACTACCCATAAGAATAATAAGTAAGAAAGAGTGTCAACCAAGTACATGATTTGAAAAGTTTTAAGGGAACCTTCAGTAATAATTGCAGAGGCTACAAGTCCACCAATACCTAGCCCTAAATTGAGTAACATAAAATTAAGTCCAAATATTTTTTGGCGATCCCGCACGGGCGTAAGTCTGGTGAGCATCACATTCATTGGTGGCCATAAAAAAGCACCACCAATAGATTGAACTATCATCACCAGAATTGCATCCCGATGAGTTTGCACAAATGCCCATCCGAACGTGCCCAATGAACTTGTCATGATTCCAACGATTAAAACTTTCTTGGGACCTACGTGATCAATTAACGTGCCGACAGGTCCGCCCACAGTCAGTGCAACAGCGGCACCGAATGAGAGTAAAAAGCCACCGAAAGTATTTGTAAATCCACGCAAGTCATGTAAATAAACAAGTAAAAAAGAGAGCGTCATGCCGCTGCCAATTGCACTTAACATGACTCCCAATACCATTTTCTTTGAATTGGGATTGAGGATTGCGTAATACTCACGAAACGTCTCTGAATTTAGAATCATTTAACCTAGCAATTCGATTGCTTGTGCAAAAACCTGCTCGGTGTAATCAACTAACAACGTCACGTGGCCTTGCCCTGGTATGAATGTGAGTTCTGCCGTTGGAATGTGTTTTGCTAGCCAACGCGAATGTGCGTGAGGCACCATAAAATCTTGATCGCCTTGCCAAATCTTTACGGGCTTTGTGATGGCAGATAATTCAAATCCCCACGGCTTAGTAAATGCCACATCATCATCGACCCATCCATCAAAGCTGACTGCTATTCCGGATCTAATCGCCGCTGCTAAGACATCGGCAAATGATCCTTCCATAGATTTTTTATCAGCATCACTGATAAGGCCACCAAATGCTTCTCGAATTTCTGCGCCACCTACAGATTTAAATGCTGATGCATTATCAATAAACCATTGTTGGATAACTTCTTCTCCTTGAAGTGAAGCACCAAACTCGTCGTGATTTTCTTGCGCCATGCCTTCTAGAAAATCTAAATCTTCTACACCAAATGCACCAACGCCAGCCAGAGTAATTGCACCTACATTGCTTGCAAGTAAAGTATTTGCCAATGCATGTGGGCCTCCACCGGACCATCCAATTGCGACAAATTTTTCTATTGCCTTTGCTTCCAAAACTTCAGCAATATCTTTATTGACACTGACGATACTGCGGCCAAAATCTCGATCACTTGTTGCATACCCGGCTCGGCTATAAGAAATCGCACGAATTCCAAGATCTGCGGCGTATGCAAACCATTGGCTCCAAAGCGCCGCACTGGCCGGAGTACCGTGATGGAAAACTATTGCCTTCGAACTCTCAACGCCATTATCCAGAACTTCTAGTTCACGACCGGATCTACATTTGAATTGAGGCATTTTCTTAGCCTACATCTCTGCCACAATGAGGCATATGGCAAAGGGATTTGGATTCGAAATAATCGCACGTGATGAGCAATCACTCGCACGCGTTGGCACGATTTCTACTCCTCATGGCCAGATTCAAACTCCAGCATTTATTCCTGTAGGAACCAAAGCAACAGTTAAATCTGTTTTGCCTGAATCAATGCAAGATTTAGGTGCCCAAGCTTTGTTGGCAAATGCCTATCACCTTTACCTACAACCTGGACCAGACATACTTGATGAAGCTGGTGGTCTTGCAAAGTTTATGAATTGGCAAGGCCCAACTATTACTGACAGCGGGGGTTTTCAAGTACTTTCACTCGGCGTTGGATTTAAAAAAGTTTTAGCGATGGATGCAAAAACTTTTAGATCCGATGAAGTGATTGCTGGAAATAAAGAGCGCTTGGCCCATGTCGATGATGAAGGCGTGACTTTCAAATCCCACCTAGATGGGTCTATGCACAGATTTACTCCCGAAATTTCGATGCAAGTGCAACATCAGATCGGTGCAGACATCATGTTTGCATTTGACGAGTGCACAACGCTGCACAACACCCGCCGCTATCAAGAGGTGGCAATGCAACGCACATACAACTGGGGATTGCGGTGTTTGGATGAACACAAGCGATTAACAGATTTACGGGCAGATAAGCCTTATCAGGCGCTCTTCGGCGTAATACAAGGCGCGCAATATGAAGACTTACGAAAGAAAGCTGCTGCCGATTTTGGTGCCATGCAATCTTCAGATATTTCATACGACGGTTTCGGTATAGGTGGAGCACTCGATAAGGATTCACTCGGCACGATAGTTAAATGGGTTAATGAAGTATTGCCTGAAGAAAAACCCAAGCACTTACTAGGCATTGGCGCACCTGAAGATCTATTTGTTGGTGTTGAAAATGGAATAGATACCTTTGACTGTGTTTTGGCATCTCGAATAGCCCGTACAAGCGCTGTGTACACAATGGAAGGAAGATTTAACCTTTCAAATGCGGCATATAAGCGAGATTTCAATCCGATCGATGATGAATGCGATTGTTATACGTGCACGCATTACACACGTGCGTATTTGCACCATGTTTTTCGCGGAAAAGAGATCATTGCAGCAACGCTAGCCACGATTCACAATGAACGCTACATCGTTCGTTTAGTTGATCAGATGCGTCAGGCGCTACTCGATGGAAATTTCCGAGATATGAAGGCTGATTTCTTAGGACGTTACAAACACAAATCCGGACAATCTAATGACTAAGAAACTTATTCCTGTACTGATCGGATGACATTTCATAAATACTCTCTGGACCGTCTATCTCGTCCATTTGTTCACCAATGTTTTCAAAGCCAAATGAATTGATTAAGGCAATTGATGCAGTATTTGTTGGGCTAACCGTGTATCGCAAAGTTTTTACACCTGGTTCTGTAACAACCCATCCCCACATACCCTGCAATATTTCCCGACCAAAGCCTTGGCGCTGAAAAGCAGTTTCAACGCCCAATCCAATTTCCATCATTCCGGTCTCACTGGGTGCACCATGAAAACTTGAGCTGCCAATAACTTCTTGCGTGCTGCGCAATACTGCCCATCTAACAAACCATTTATTTACTTCAGGATTTATTTTTACTTGCGGCACGCGCCATGCAAGTGGACCTTGAAAGTCAATCAGAACTCGAAGTGGATTGGAGAAAGTTTTTCCTAAAAGCGCATTTGTATCATCGCGTTTTTCGAAAAGATCAATCAAATCCTCAGCACCAATGTGGTGTAGTTCAAGTCGATCTGTTTGAATTAGTTTCACTGTTAAAGTATTTCAGAGTTAAATGAGAAAGAGGGATTTGGCTTTCTCCACCGCGCTATGTCGTCCATCTACTTCGAGTTTGCGATAAATATTGCGAAGATGGGTCTTCATGGTGTTCTGAGAGACGTGCAGTGAAGAACCAATTGAACTGATTGGCTTGCCCGTTGAAAGGTTTTTCAGAATTTCAATCTCGCGTTTGGTTAAGGATTCGCTCACTCCTATGGAATTTTGATCTTGTTTTTTTAGCGCAAGTGCTGCGGCTCGTGCTAGTTCTTCAAGATACACGGTGGGTCTTTCGCCAGAAGCTTTGATAATTAAATTAAGAAATGCGGGTTTTTGTCGCAGAAGCGTCTCTCGGGCGCCATACAGCGCTGCTAAATCCAAACATTTCCGTAAAAGTCCTAAAGCTTCACTTTCGCGATCAAGAACCGCATCAATTTCAGCCAGGAGTTTGTAAAGAATTTCTCGTGGTGTATTTGCAGGCAAATTTTCAACATAACTCTCTGGAGCTTTCTTGCCTAAACGTTCCAAAATCAAGGGCTTAAAACGTGTGAGAAAATTTCCCTCTGGCATACGTTCCAAAAGTAGAAGCACTCGTTCATAATCTTTCACAACAAAACGCAAGAATGCTTCATTGGCATCTACAATTGTGTCTAACTGATGCGTCGAATTTATGTTCTGTAAAAAAACTCGTTGCTCTTTAATTCCATCAAATGCATTTTCAATCCATCCATCCAAAACCATTTGACGCAATAAATATCCATCGGCTAAAACGTAGAAGGCTTTTTGTTTTGCAGATAATGCCATCGTACGGACCAACTCGAATGCATCTATTGCATCTTGCTTACGAGAAAATTCGAGTAAGCAACGGGCTCGTAAAAAATGAAGATCACTTGGGCCCGAGATTCCTTTATAATCATTCATTTCCGCTATGGCTATCGCGGCACTAGCTATGTCAAAAGCTTCAAAATAATTGCCTTCAGCAAAACTTGCACAGGCACTTATCGAATTTAAGTAATACATGGGTAGCGGTGCATAGTCCAACGTGAGATATTGCTGAGCTTCTGAATATATTTCTACGCATGACTTGTAATCCTCAAAAGCGAGCGCCTTATTTGAAAGTAATCTCAGAACATGCAATTTATCTATATTTTCAATATCTCGGGTGTTCTCTAGGGGACGTAAAACATTCTTTACTTCTATATCCAACTTGTGAAATTCACCATTTGCCATAGCAATTGTGGCTGATGAGACGCTTGCTGATTTTTCTAGAAAATCCCTTATGTCAGATTCTTCGATCCCAAATCGAAGTTCTTCAATCAATGCCTGTGACTGTTCAAAATTTAGATTTACGACATGTGCTGCAATTTGAAGACTTAACCGACGTACATACCCACTAGCGGAATTTTCACCAATAATTTTGCTCCATTCCAAAAGAAAATCACCTTTGCCTGTCGCAGCCATAGTGCGAATATTATTTTTAAGAATAGTTTGCACAAGGGCTCTGTCCCCCGATTGATAAGCATGCGAAAGTGCGGAAGCAATTTTTTTTTGTTCTAAAAAGTAATCGACCAATTTTTTATGGGCTATTACTTCAATGTCTTCTGTGACTAATTTCTTACTCTGCAAGGATTCTCTAATAATCGGATTGAGATGATAGGTGCGTTTTTGACCGGATTGAGATGAAATAAAAATTCCTTCTTGGGTCATGCGATTTAGAAATATCGTAGTTGAATCATCATCTAGCAGCAGTTCTGCAATCTCTAAATCAAATTCATTCACCATGCTGAGAATAATTAAGGAATCGAAATCTTCTGGTTTAATCGATTCCATAATAGCGTCAACTAAATAGGTTAGTGAATTTAGTATATTTGACTGCACTAATTGAGATTTCTCAAGAGGATCTTGATGTTGAATTTTTCGAATTAAAAGTTGTACGGCTGCTGGCCATCCACGTGCACTTTCAAGAGAATTTTTTATATTTTCATTCACTAAATCTAGATCTTCTATTTTTGCTAACTTTTTGATTTCGTCAGAATTAAAAATTAAGTCTTGCACCGTGATTAAATTCAAATTTCCAGTAATTGCAAAACGCGAATAGGAAGCATTGGGTGCTTTCCGTGAAATCAGTATTATGTGGACATTATTTGGAATGCTTTCTATAAATACTTCTCGAACTTTAGTGTATTGTTCCTGTAATTCGTCTGCTGAGTCCAAAACCCAAACAAAATTCTCTTTAAGTGAGTAAAGCTCATTTGCTGTTTTTTGAATTATTTCTTCAGTTTTGAAATCTTTTAAAGAATTAGCCCAGGGCGCTATCTCTGGAATTACATTTTTTACGGATTGAATCATGTGCGCTGCTAAATCATCCAACGAATCTTTGTTGCTTAGTTGTGTCCAAATAACTTTCGAGTTGCAATGCTGCGCCCATTCGGCGATTAATGAAGTCTTACCGTAACCTGCAGGAGCAATAACAATTGTGGCGCCTGGTTTTTTGTCGATTATCAATCTGAATAGGTGTTTGCGGCTGATGAATTTATCCGGAAGGGCAGGAGGCAGAGTTCGTGAGATAGTCACGCCCTCAATCACCGTGGGTGGTGAGTTCTTTGTCCGAGGTGCCATACCTAAGGGTGATATGAAGTGAGCAAAAAGCCAAGGTAACCCTCACCCACGTAGGGTGATTAGTGGACGTGATTTAGATTTAAGTTCGAGGATCTAAGCGTAAAACTGTATTCCGTTCGTGTGCCTCTCCCTTAGCCCAATCTGCTGGATGCTTTGCCCCGAGTGACTCACGCTTTTGCCACACATTGGCACTTATCACCCGCGATAGGGCAGCTAGGTCCAGTGGCGTTTGAACAGCTCCATAAATAGGACCCGCAGCATGATCAATCACTGTGAGTGCAATAAAAATTTCACCACTGTGGCTTTGAACTATTTCTACGGCGCGACTCTGCTGTGGCCAATCCGCATGCGATGCGGTCTCTATTTGCCAGAACCCGCGTTCTTCTATTTCTGGACCAATCCAGGCAATGTGATGACGGTGTTCGTGACCGGCAAGCCAAGCGATGACACGTGGGTACTTAAGAAGCATCTCTGTGATTTCATCGACGCACACTCTTTTCCCTGTTGGTGCATATCCATTAAACATTTTGCTCAATGG
>WLNM01000028.1 GCA_009699825.1 Actinomycetota bacterium | reverse complement strand
CCTTAGCGTTTATGGCCTCATTAAGTGAATGCAAATCAGACACGTCAGATGTGCGATTCTCAAACTTCGAGAAGTTCGCTCTCCTTATGCTTTAGAAGTTCATCTATTTTTGCAACGTGATCGCTAGTTATTTTCTCTAACTCTTTTTCGGCGCGAGCTAAATCATCTTTTCCAACATGACCATCTTTTTCCATCTTTTCAATGGATTCCTTTGCAGCACGGCGAATATTGCGCATTGAAATCTTTGAATCTTCAGCCTTTGTGCGTGCTACTTTGATGTAATCCTTGCGGCGTTCTTCTGTTAATTGCGGGAAATTAACTCGAATAACAACGCCATCGCTACCTGGGTTTACTCCAAGATCTGATTCACGAATAGCCTTTTCAATTGATGCCATAGCACCCTTATCAAATGGAGAGATAAGTGCCATGCGTGCTTCGGGAACCTGAATAGATGCGAGTTGTGAAAGTGATGTGTATGTGCCGTAATAATCAACCATAATTTTGTTAAAAAGTGATGGGTGCGCACGACCTGTACGGATAGCTCCAAAATCATCTTTGGCAACTTCAACAGCTTTGTTCATCTTGGTTTCCGCATCTTTAAGTGCAGTTGTTATATCTGACATCAGGACTCCTTAGTAGCCTCATCGCTTACGCGACAAGGGTTCCGATCGTTTCACCACGAACTGCGCGACCGATATTTCCTTTTGTCATGAGATCAAATACCACGATTGGCAATTTGTTCGCACGGCACAAACTAAATGCTGCTGCATCTGCAACGGCTAAAGAATTACGTAATACCTCATCATAAGAAATCGTGTCGTACTTTTTAGCAGTTGGATCTTTCTTTGGATCAGCGTTGTAGACGCCATCGACACCGCTCTTTGCAAGAAGCAGCGCCTCAGAACCAACTTCGAGTGCACGCTGTGCGGCGACTGTATCGGTTGTAAAAAATGGCATTCCTGCACCCGCACCAAAAATAACAACGCGACCTTTTTCTAGGTGACGAATTGCTCGACGTGGAATATATGGCTCGGCGACTTGTCCCATTGTGATGGCAGTTTGCACACGTGTATCAACACCTTCTTTTTCTAAGAAATCTTGTAAGGCGAGACAGTTCATGACTGTTCCGAGCATTCCCATGTAATCAGCACGAGCGCGATCCATTCCGCGCTGCTGTAATTCTGCGCCGCGGAAATAATTTCCTCCGCCAACCACAATGCTAATTTGTACTCCAGAGCGAACTACATCTGCAATTTGTTTTGCTACATCTTGAACAACATCAGGATCAACACCAATGCCTTTTTCTCCACCGAAAACTTCTCCGGAAAGTTTAAGGAGCACTCGCCCGTATTTACCTCTGGTACCGGGCATAAGTGCTCCTTTCACAACTTCGTGTGTTACTGAGATTAGTTTACTGACCTACGCGGAAACGGTGGAATGCCTTGACGGCGGTTCCTGCTTCATCGAGGATCTGCTTCACAGTCTTCTTGGCATCCTTAGCGAATGCTTGTTCAATCAAGCTAACTTCCTTTACGAAGCCAGTAACTCGACCTTCAATAATTTTTGAAAGTGACGCTTCTGGCTTGCCTTCTTCACGCGCAGTCTCTTCAGCAATACGACGCTCGTTCTCAATCAGATCCGCTGGAACGTCTTCACGGTTCACGAATTTAGGTGCAAATGCTGCAATGTGCTGTGCAACATCTTTGCCAACTTCTGCGGCTTCTTTAACAAGTGAAACCAAAACGCCAACCTGAGGCGGCAAATCTGGGCTCGTCTTGTGCAAATACAAACCAACCGGTCCATTAACAACTGCAACGTTACGAATTTCGATTTTTTCACCAAGTGTTGCGTTTCCTTCATCAATAACAGATTGAACGCTCTTGCCATTTGCCATTGTTGAGGCAAGGAAAGAATCGACAGACTCTGTTTTTGAGGAAAGTAGGTGATCGATTAATTCATCTCCAAGTGCAATAAAGCGATCACCCTTAGCTACGAAGTCAGTTTCACAGTTAAGTTCGAGCATTACTCCAACATCGCCTGAAACTTTTGCAACAACTAAACCATTTGATGTCAGACGTCCTTCGCGTTTTGTAACGCCTTTAAGACCCTTAACGCGAATGATGTCTATAGCTTTGTCATAATCACCATCTGCTTCATCAAGTGCTTTTTTGCAATCGAGCATTCCTGCTGCTGTTGCTTCACGTAATCTCTTTACATCTTCTGCCGTATAAGCCACGTGTTAAGCCTCCACTGGAGTTGTTGGTGCAGCATCAATTACTTCTTTTTCCCAGTCAGCTAAGGGTTCATTCGCTGCAACTGCTGGCGCCTCTGTCTTAGCTTCTTCTTTTACAACTGATGAGCGAGCTTGTAAGCCTGCTGCAATTGCATCTGTAATAACGCGTGTAAGTAATCCGATTGAGCGAATCGCATCATCGTTTCCTGGAATCTTGAAATCAACTTCGTCTGGATCGCAATTGGTATCCAAAATAGCAATAACTGGAATGCCGAGCTTTTTTGCTTCAGCAACAGCTAAGTGCTCTTTCTTTGTATCTACAACCCAAATTGCACTTGGCAATTTAGTCATATTGCGGATTCCATCAAGGTTTTTGTGTAGCTTTTCGCGCTCACGACGGAGTACGAGAAGTTCTTTCTTTGTAAGCAACATGTCATTAGTTGCTTCAAGAGCTTCTAGCTCCTTAAGGCGCTGAATACGCTTGTAAACAGTTGGAAAGTTAGTCAACATACCGCCGAGCCAACGCTCAGTAACAGTTGGCATTCCAACTCGTGCAGCTTGAGCGATGATCGGCTCTTGTGCTGCTTTCTTAGTTCCGACGAACAAAACGTGTCCGCCCTTTGCAACGACATCTTTAACAAACTCATATGCACTATCGATTAGTGCAAGTGATTGTTGGATATCGATGATGTAGATGCCATTGCGCTCAGTAAAAATAAAACGCTTCATCTTTGGATTCCAACGACGTGTTTGATGTCCGAAGTGGACTCCACTGTCGAGGAGTTCTCGCATTGTTACAACAGCCATGATGGCGTGCTCCTTCATAGGTTATTTCTGCTGAACAAAAATAACCCGCTCGGTTAATGGTTTAACAATTTGTTAAACCCGTCGCACTCTTCATCTACCAGCGAACTGGACCGAAATGATTTTCGACTAAGTCGAATGAGTACTGAGAAGTCACTAGATCGCTCTAGTGCAGGTGAAATCTTACCTGAGGTTCGGGAGTGCGAAATCCACACCTTATGCGCGGGGATGGGCTTGCTTATACGCTTTTTGTAAACGTTCCGTAGAAACATGGGTATAAATCTGCGTTGTAGCAAGGGATGCATGACCCAATATTTCTTGAACTGTTCGTAAGTCGGCGCCACCTTCAAGAAGATGGGTGGCTGCTGAATGTCGCAGCGCATGTGGACCTAAACGTTCTAGACCTTCAATAGCACTGAGTGCTTCATATACAACCGTCCGCACAGTGCGTTGATCAATTCTTTTTCCGCGTGTACCCAGAAAAAGCGCTAACCCAGATTTATCAGATGCAATTTGTGGACGAGCATTGTCAATCCAATTCTTCAAAGCCTTCATCGCTGGAATTCCAATAGGAATTGACCGCTCCTTATTTCCTTTTCCAACCACCCGAATTGCTTGACGGTCATAATCAATATCTTCAAAATTTAAACCACACAACTCAGCAACACGCGCACCGCTTGCATACAGGATTTCAAGCATCGCACTATCGCGAATTGCTAAAGGTGAATCTTCTTCGCCAGCTCTCATGGCCATAGATTCCATAACATCTCTTGCATCATTTACATTGAGTACATCAGGCAAAACTCTGTGGCCCTTTGGAGTTGCAAGAGTTACGCCAATATCTTTTGGCAGGTATCCATTCTTATGGGCCCACTTGGTGAACAATCGAATTGTTACTGCTCGTCTTGCCAGTGTGGTTCGTGCTCCACCTTTGACTGAGATATTTGCTAACCATGAACGCACATGGGAAATATCAATTTTTTGCAGATCTGAAATTCCCAGAGCTTGAAGGTGAGAAAAAAAGCTCTCTAAATCGCCTACGTATGCACGAATTGTGTGCAGTGATAGATCGCGCTTGGTATGTAAATTATTTTCGAAAGCAACACGTACATCATCTAATGTATGTGTGGACATAAGGACAGGTTACTCGGGTTTACGTCCTTGACGCAGAAGACCGAAGGTTAAAGCATCCTCTAACGCCATGGCTGAAGCAGCAATGATATTTTCATGTACACCGATTGTGTTCCATTCGCCTTTGCCATCGCTCGTTTCTACAAGTACACGAGTGATTGCGCCGGTGCCTAAGCGACCTTCAAGGATTCGTACTTTGTAATCGGTCAGCTCTAGAACTTCTAATTCTGGATAGAACTCTTTGAGTCCCGTGCGCAATGCATTATCAATTGCGTTAACTGGACCATTTCCGGAGCCACCGCAACTCAATTCTTTTCCATTAGCAGTAACACTTACTTCCGCTTTAGTAGTGATACCAGATTTTGTAGTTCGTTCAGTAGTGGTAGCCCAATGATTAATTGTGAAAAAAGTTGGTCTCTTGCCTGACATCTCTTCAAGGAGTAATAGCTCAAATGATGCATCTGCTGCTTCGAAAGTAAAACCTTGCGCTTCCAAATTTTTAACTCGATCTACAACGCGACCAATTAGTTCGCGATCTCCACCAAGGTCGACACCAAGTTCGACAGATTTTAATTCAATCGAAGCACGCCCTGCCATTTCAGATACAAGCATGCGCATATCGTTTCCAACAGATTCGGGATCTTCATGCTGATATAAAGAAGGATCAACTTTGATTGCACTAGCGTGCAACCCTGCTTTGTGAGCAAAGGCGGAAACACCGACATATGGTTGGCGAGCACTAGATGAAACGTTTGTTACTTCTGCAATTGCATGCGAGATTCTAAAAGCTTCACGTAGAGCATCTTTTGGAAGTACTAGTTGCTTCTTTTTTAATTCAAGATTTGCAATGATTGTTACGAGATCAGCGTTACCAGTTCTTTCGCCATAACCATTTAATGTGCCTTGTACGTGAGTGGCACCGGCAGCAATTGCAGCCATCGAGTTCGCTACGGCGCAGCCAGTGTCGTTGTGGCAATGAATACCAAGGCGAGCATTGCTTGCCTGTAATACATCATGAACAACTTGTGACAATTCATCAGGCAGCATTCCACCATTGGTGTCACATAAGGCAATTACATCTGCACCAGCTGCTGCTGCAGTGCGAACTACTTCTAGTGCGTAGGCACGATTGGAACGATATCCGTCAAAGAAATGTTCGGCATCGAGAAAAACTCTTTGACCTTCGGCTCGAAGATGTTCAATTGAATCTTTAATCATTGCTAAATTTTCATCCAACGTTGTTTTAAGTGCTAAATCAACGTGGCGATCAAAAGATTTTGCAACCAGAGTTACAGCTGGTGCTCCACTATCGCGAAGTGCTCCTAGCAATGCATCATCTGCAGCTTTAACATTAGGACGACGGGTTGCACCAAAGGCAACAAAGGTTGCGTTCTTTAGCTTTAACTCTTTTTTTGCGCGATCAAAAAATTCTGTGTCTTTTGGATTAGCTCCCGGCCATCCACCTTCGATAAAACCAACACCAAGATCATCTAGGTGGCGGGCAATTGCCAACTTATCTTGAACAGATAAATTTAAACCTTCTTGCTGAGCTCCATCGCGCAGGGTTGTGTCATAAATGTGAAACGTGTCATTGACTGGCATTAGATGACCTTACGCATCCAATGATGTGAATCATCAATTGAACCGTGCTGGATTCCAAGAAGGTGATTACGAATTTGCATCGTAATTTTTCCTGGTTGCCCATCGCCTGTAACCCAGGTACCCATTGCACTCTTTGCAGTACCTACTGGAGATACAACAGCAGCAGTTCCACACGCAAAAATCTCCGTTATTTCACCGGATGCAACACCATCTCGCCAATCATCAATACTGAGCATTACTTCTTCAGTTTCATAACCAAGGTCTTTCGCAACTGAGAGAATCGAATCTCGAGTAATACCAGGTAATAGGGTTCCTGTTAATTTTGGAGTTATAACTGTTGCATTCGTGCCGGAACCTTTAACAAAGTAAAGATTCATGCCACCCATTTCTTCAATCCACTTACGTTCTTTTGCATCAATCCACACAACTTGATCGCAGCCTTCTTTCGCTGCTGCCTTTTGCGCAATGAGTGAAGCTGCGTAATTTCCCCCACACTTTGCTTCACCTGTTCCGCCTTGTGCTGCACGAACATACTCAGTTGAAATCCACACACTGACAGCTTTTGAAGGATCAAAATAAGCACCGGCAGGTGTCGCTATTAACATGTACAACGCTTTGTTAGAGGGGCGAACTCCTAAACCAACTTCAGTTGCAAACATAAATGGACGGATGTACAAAGATTCGCCAACTTTGTTTGGTACCCAACCGGCATCTTGTTTAACAAGTGTTTCCACAGTTTCTATAAATAGCGATTCTGGCATTTCAGGTAGTGCCAAACGATTGGCAGACTTTGCAAAACGACGCGCATTTGCATCTGGACGAAATAACCCAATGCCACCATCTGGCTGGCGATAAGCCTTCATGCCTTCAAAAATTTCTTGTCCATAATGAAAAACAGCTGTGGCAGGATCAAGTGAAATTGGTCCGTAAGGCTTTAGTTCTGGTTCAGACCAACCATCTTTTTCGCTCCACTCGCATACAACCATGTGGTCTGTGTAGTACTTTCCAAAGCCACCTTCAGCAACTAGTGCATCACGAGTAGCGGAATCTTTTGCTTGTGGGTTTAATGAAATTTTCATAGTTTTATAACGCTGCGACTAGCGCATCTCCAACTTCACTTGTGCTGCGCTTCTTATCACCACGGCTTGCAAGGTCTGCGGCAACTGCGCGCTCGACATCTCGAGCAGCATCGCTAAGCCCTAAATGATCAAGCATCATCGCAACTGACATAACTGTGGCAGTTGGATCTGCAATATTTTTTCCTGCGATATCAGGTGCTGAACCATGAACTGGTTCGAACATTGAAGGAAATTTTCCAGTTGGATTAATGTTTCCAGAAGCTGCCAAACCGATACCGCCGCAGATTGCTGCTGCAATATCAGTCAAAATATCGCCAAATAAATTATCAGTCACAACTACATCAAAGCGTTCTGGGTTAGTAACAAAGAACATAGATGCAGCATCTACGTGTAAATAATCTGTAGTTACCTGTGGAAATTCCTTAGCCACTTCATTAAATGTTCGGGTCCACAATCCACCAGCACGAGTAAGAACGTTATTTTTATGAACCAAAGTGAGTTTCTTGCGATCACGCGCCATCGCACGATTAAAGGCATCGCGAATAACACGCTCTGCTCCACGACGGGTATTGAGGCTCTCCTCCGTTGCAATTTCCGCATCCGTTCCTTCTGCAAGAACTCCGCCTGCTCCGACGTATGGTCCTTCAGTTCCTTCGCGGACGACTATGAAATCAATTGGTTGTTTAGTTGCAAGAGGAGAAATAACGCCAGGCATTAAGCGAGCAGGACGCAAATTAATGTAATGATCGAAAGCAAAACGTAATTTGAGTAATAAGCCACGCTCTAAAACTCCACTTGGAACCGTTGGGTCTCCGACAGCTCCAAGAAGGATGACATCTGATTTTGCGATTTCATTGAGTATTGAATCTGGCAAAACTTCTCCTGTTTTATGCCAGTAGCCGGCTCCAAGATCATATGAAGTTTTATTAAATGATGCACCGTATTTTTTGCCGACCGCATCTAGAACCTTGATACCTTCTGCAACAACTTCAGGACCAATTCCATCGCCAGCAATGACAGCTAAATTAAAATTCTTTGACATTATTTATCCTTACGCGTTTACGGCATCTGGGACTGGCTCGCCAGCAAGTGCTTTGCGAACAGAGTGTGCAACGTCGATTCCAGCACGCTCCTGTGCTTCCTCCGTTGATGCGCCCAAGTGAGGCGTCGCAACAACTTGATCAAGTGAGAACAATGGTGAATCCGTGCATGGTTCCGATGCATAAACATCAAGTCCGGCGCCCGCAACACGACCTTCAGTAATCGCTTTGTAAAGCGCCGCTTCGTCTAACACACCCCCACGTGCAGCATTAACAATGTGCACTGTTGGTTTAACTTTAGAAAGAGCATCTTCCCCAATTAAGTTAAGAGTCTCTTTTGTTTTTGGAAGATGAATTGTGATGAAATCAGAATTCTTAAGTAACTCATCTAACTCAACAAGTTTTACGCCAAGTGCTGAAACTTTTTCGGCAGTTAGGTATGGATCGTAAGCAATCACATTCATGCCAAAAGCCTTCATGCGATGTGCGACTAATTGACCAATCTTGCCAAAACCAACAATCCCGAGCGTCTTCTCAAAGATTTCAGTTCCGCTAAATTTTGACCTAGCCCATTTGCCTGCGCGCAGTGAGGCATGCGCTACAGAAATATTTCGAGCAGAAGCCATCATTAATCCAATTGCCAATTCGGCTGCACTAACAATGTTCGATGTTGGGGCGTTGATAACCATAACCTTTGCAGCCGTTGCTGCTGGAATGTCGACGTTATCTAAGCCAACACCTGCACGTGCAATAACTCTTAATCCAGTTGCAGCACTTATGGCTTCTGCATCCATTTTTGTTGCAGAGCGAATAAGAACAGCATCAACGCCTGATTTCAGTGCAGCGAGAAGTTCATCTCGATTTGCTCCGTCGCAATGACGAATGTCGAAATCCGAACCAAGTACTCCAACGGTTGCTGGGCTTAGCTCTTCGGCAATGAGTACAACTGGTTTAGCCACGTGCAGCCGTTCCTTCTTTGTAATCATCCTTATTCGAAGCCTTTACCCATGACATCATTTTGCGAAGTTCGCGGCCAACGGATTCGATTGGATGTGATTCACCTTTTGCGCGCAAAGCGTTAAATTCTTTCGCGCCATTTTCTTGATCATCAATGAAGCGCTTTGCAAATGCACCGCTCTTGATATCTGCAAGTACTGCCTTCATGTTCTCTTTCACATGTGGATCAATAACACGTGGACCTGAAACATAATCGCCAAATTCGGCTGTATCTGAAACTGACCAGCGCTGCTTTGCGATTCCACCTTCGTACATCAAGTCAACGATTAACTTAAGTTCGTGTAGGCATTCAAAATAGGCTACTTCTGGTTGGTAACCGGCTTCAACAAGTGTTTCAAAACCATACATAACTAATTGTGATGCGCCACCGCATAGAACTGATTGTTCACCGAAGAGATCTGTTTCTGTCTCTTCAGTAAAGGTTGTCAAAATTCCACCTGCACGCAAACCACCAATTGCTTTTGCGTATGAAAGTGTCAATGGCCATGCAGATCCTGTTGCATCTTGTTCTACTGCAACGATAACTGGAACACCACGACCAGCTTCGTATTCGCGACGCACAAGGTGACCAGGCCCCTTTGGAGCAACCATCGCAACATCAACTGATGCACTTGGTTTGATGTAACCAAAACGAATATTAAATCCATGACCAAAGAAAAGTGCATCGCCATCTTTTAGATTAGGCAAAATTGAATCTGTATAGATGTGGCGCTGCAAGTGATCTGGCGCCAAAATCATGATCACAGTTGCTTCCTTCACTGCTTCAGCAACGCTCGTAACCTTGAGACCTTCTGCTTCAGCTTTTGCGCGTGAAGGTGAGCCATCCTTTAAACCAACTCGAACATCAACACCACTGTCGCGCAAATTAAGTGCGTGAGCATGACCTTGAGATCCGTAGCCAATGATCGCAACTTTGCGTCCTTGGATAATCGAAAGATCAGCATCCTCTTCGTGATACATCGTTGCCACGGTTTTTCTCCTTATTTAGTGTTGGTGTTAGTTTTGATAATCAGGTTGAGTATCAGTTGGTGCAGG
>WLNM01000027.1 GCA_009699825.1 Actinomycetota bacterium | reverse complement strand
TGCGCACCCATCACTTTTTAACAAAATTATGGTTGATTATTACGGCACATACACATCACTTTCACAACTCGCATCTATTCAGGTTCCCGAAGCACGCATGGCACTTATCTCTCCATTTGATAAGGGTGCGATGGCATCAATTGAAAAAGCTATTCGTGAATCAGATCTTGGAGTAAACCCAGGTAGCGATGGCGTTGTTATTCGAGTTAATTTCCCGCAATTAACAGAAGAACGCCGCAAGGATTACATCAAAGTAGCACGCACAAAAGCTGAAGATTCAAAGATTTCAATGCGCAATATTCGCCGTGCTGCAAAAGAATCCATTGAAAAAATGGAAAAAGATGGTCATGTTGGAAAAGATGATTTAGCTCGCGCCGAAAAAGAGTTAGAGAAAATAACAAGCGATCACGTTGCAAAAATAGATGAACTTCTAAAGCATAAGGAGAGCGAACTTCTCGAAGTTTGAGAATCGCACATCTGACGTGTCTGATTTGCATTCACTTAATGAGGCCATAAACGCTAAGGCTGGGCGCAAACTTCTGCCGTCCATTCTTGTCAGCCTTTCTTTAGTCGCTTTGGTGTGGCTTACTCTGGCTTATGCACGCGTTCTATTTGCTGCCCTCGTTGTAATTGCAGTCTCACTAGGAGTCCGCGAGATAGCTCGAGCTTTTTTGGCAGCAGGTACTCGTATTTCAATGCGCACATTAATTGTTGCAACGTGCGGACTTACTTATGCCTCGTGGAGCGCTGGCGTTGAAGGACTTGCAGTTGCCACAGCTATCGCATTGCCAGTACTGCTTATTTTTAGATTAAGAAAAGGTCCACAGGATTTTGTAAAGAGTGCCACGGCAACAACTTTGGCGCTTATCTATCTTCCATTTCTTGCAGGTTTCTTAGTTTTACTTGCTAGACCAGATGACGGATTAGCGCGAGTTATGACATTCGTAATTCTTGTAGGTTGCAATGACACATTTGGTTATCTTGTAGGCGTACTCATGGGTCGACATCCGCTTATGCCGAACATAAGTCCAAAGAAATCATGGGAAGGTTTAATTGGGTCAATAGTTTTTACCTGCCTTGGTGGTGCTCTAAGTTTTTATTACATACTTAATCTTCAATGGTGGATTGGTGTCATTGTTGGCTTAATGATTGTTTTCACCGCAACAAGTGGTGATCTCATCGAAAGCGCGATGAAACGCGATCTTTCACTCAAGGACATGGGTTCGCTGCTTCCAGGTCACGGTGGAATGTTAGATCGCTTGGATTCAGTTTTGCTCTCAGCACCGGCACTGTATTTAGCACTCGAACTTGTTAAGCGTTTCTCATGACCGAGATAAAGCTTATTTTCGACGAACCAGTACAGAGAAAAAAACCACCAAAGCACTTAGCTGATTACTCACCCGAAGATCGCCGCGAATTGGCGACAGGATTGGGCTTACCGGCATTTCGAGCCAACCAAATTGCAAATCATTACTTCACCCATCTGTCTAATGATCCAAGTGATTGGACTGATATTCCACCATCAATGCACGAGCAAATTCGCGAACAATTCATACCCGAAATGATTAGCCTTGTGCGTTCTGTTACGTGCGATAACGGCATGACTCGAAAAGATCTCTGGAAATTACATGACGGAGTTTTAGTTGAAAGCGTATTAATGCGATATTCAGATCGCACAACCGTTTGTATTTCTTCACAAGCTGGTTGTGGAATGAATTGTCCATTCTGCGCAACAGGTCAAGCGGGGCTCACCCGAAACTTGAGCGCGGCAGAAATTACAGAACAAATTGTTGCAGCAGCGCGTGCATGTGCAAATGGCGAGTTACCGGGTGGACCAACTCGATTATCAAACGTCGTTTTTATGGGCATGGGTGAACCACTTGCCAATTACAACGCTGTCATGCGTACTGTTCGAAACATTACGACTCCGAATCCAGATGGGTTAGGAATTAGTGCACGCTCTGTAACTGTTTCAACTGTTGGTGTGGTCAATGGAATTGAGAAATTAACAGAAGAAGGAGTCTCCGTTACTTTGGCAGTTTCACTGCACACTCCTGATGATGAGTTGAGAGATACCTTGGTTCCAATTAATTCGCGTTGGAAAGTTAAGGAAGTACTGGCTGCGGCAGATGCCTACGAAAAGAAGACGGGCCGTCGATATTCAATTGAGTACGCAATGATTCGAGATATAAATGATCAATCATGGCGTGCGGATTTGCTTGGTCGTTTGCTTAAAAATCGCAATGCACACGTGAATTTAATTCCGCTGAATCCAACTCCAGGCTCAAAATGGACTGCTTCTAGACCCCAGGATGAAAAAGAATTCGTAAGAATTCTGGAGGGCTATGGCGTTGCAGTTACAGTTCGAGATACACGTGGTCGCGAAATCGATGGTGCATGCGGTCAACTAGCTGCGGCTGAAAAGGGGAAATCAGAGTGAGTTCACTTAATGATTTTGCAGAGAAGTATCAAGAAGCGACTAATTATTTTGAAAAGTTAGTTAAATCTCTTCAACCAAGTGATTTAGATACGAAAGCACCAGGAGAGTGGTCTGCTCGCCAAATAATTCATCACATGGCAGATAGCGAAGCGCAGTCATACGCCCGTTTGCGTCGATTGCTCGCAGAACCAGCGGGCTCAGTGATTCAAGGTTATGACGAAGGCGCTTGGGCTGAGTCAAAAAATCTTGGATATGAAGAGTTGGATATTGCACATTCATTTACTGTGACAATTTCGGTCAGAAATGCTTCCGCTGATTTGATTCGTAGAATGTCTGTTGCAGATTTAGAGAAATATGGCACTCATACCGAGCGCGGCAAGTTCACTGTCAATGATTGGCTAAAAGCATATTCAAATCATCCACTTGATCATGGTGCGCAACTAGAACGAGCAGTTAAAGGTTTGCCTTAAAGTAGCTTTTCAATAAGTTTGCCGAGCAGACTTGGTCGTTTCGTAAGTTTTTCTTCGATATCTGCAAGTTCAGAGAGTTTGATTCCTAAATTAACACCGAGCCATCTCAATGGTTCTGGTTCCCACTTCGCACTCTTCCATCCCACATATGGCAAGGATGCGCGCACAGAATTTTTGCCAAGGATGAGATCTGCCATGGAATTTGCCGCAAGATAAGAAAGTGATACTCCATCTCCAACGTATCCACCGAATGCTCCAAAGTGGCCATTCCAATGCAGGTATGGGGCCCAATCACGTTTTATAGCGACCGCTCCACCCCATGCATGAGTAAATGAATAATTCTTCAAATCCGGAAACCATTGAATTGCTGTTTCTCGAAGTTGCTGATGAATTTTTGCGTGCTGTTCAGATTTGTTACTTCGAGCAGAACCCCATCTATAGGGTGCACCTCGCCCTCCCATTGCAATTCGATTATCAGATGTTCTTTGAGCATATGTAACGAGGTGTCGATTTTCATGGAAAGTTTCTCGAGCCTCTAATCCGTATTTTTTCCAAAACTCATCAGGAAGTGGTTCAGTGGCAATCATGAGTGAATAAATAGGAATTTGTTCTCTGTTTTTCTCGTGATACGCCTCAGTTGCGCGAACAACATACTTAGATTCAACACTCTTTCCCTTCACGCTGACTGAACCAACTGAAGAAATATCAGCATATGTATTTTCAAAAATATGTACACCACGTTTTGCTAAAGATTTTGCAAGGGCAACGACGAGTTGGGTGGGGTTGATCGTCGCACAATCTGGATTAAAAGATGCTCCGACAGTGTCAGACATTCGGATCCGTAAATTAGTTTTGTCTTGATCTAGTACAGATTCACGGGGGAGCAATCCGCTTTTAATGCGCTTAAATTGCGCAGAACTGCGTGCAACTGTAAGAGAACCGCTCTTTATGAATGCGACATCTTCTTCTGATTGTTGGGCGAATTCGCCAATTTCATCAACAGATTTTTCAAGTTCGCTATGTAAGTCTGAAATACTCTGCGCACTTACTCGCTTTGCTAAGGTGGCGTCATCAATGGGATACAACGCTGAAGCCCAACCACCATTTCTGCCACTTGCTCCGGAACCAACTTCGTGGGCTTCAAGAATTGCTATGGCTAAATCAGGGGATGAGTTAAGTAGATGATGCGCAGTCCACATTCCAGAGAACCCGCCGCCGATTATTACGACATCCCAGGGGCGATGTAATTCTCCGGGTGTAAAGGTTGGATGAGTTGCGCTGTTCCACCAAAGGCTTGCCTCTGCCTGATTTCCCATATGAGCATTCTAGATGTCACGGCAAAATAACTACACTTTTTTGCCCCTAGGGCGTAATCTCGGGCCATGGAAAAATTGAGCAACTTCGTAAATGGCAAGAGCGTTGAATCTAAATCTGGCAAAACAACAGATTTAGTTAACCCTGCAACGGGTCAAGTTTTTGCAACTGCACCAAATTCAAATGCTGCAGATGTTGATGTGGCGATGAAAGCCGCAGCCGATGCATTTCCAATTTGGCGCGATTCAACACCATCAGAGCGTCAGCGTGCACTTTTAAAAATTGCTGATGCAATCGAATCTCGTACGGATGAATTAGTAAAAATTGAGAGTCAAAATACAGGCAAGCCAATTGGAATTACGACTTCTGAAGAAATGCCTCCGATGTTGGATCAGATTCGATTCTTTGCAGGTGCTGCACGTAACCTCGAAGGAAAATCTGCTGCCGAATATATGCGTGGCATGACTTCATTTATTCGCCGCGAACCAATTGGCGTGTGCGCACAAGTAACACCGTGGAACTATCCAATGATGATGGCAGTGTGGAAATGGGCACCTGCAATAGCAGCAGGAAATACAGTTGTACTAAAGCCAAGTGATACAACTCCTGCATCGACCGTGTGGATGGCTCAACTAATGAATGAATTCTTACCTGCAGGCGTAATCAATGTTATTTGCGGAGAACGTGAAACAGGAGCCGCTCTCGTTGATCACCCAACTCCTGCCATGGTTTCAATCACGGGTTCTGTTCGCGCAGGTATGGAAGTTGCTGGCGCTGCTGCAAAACAACTTAAGCGTGTGCACCTCGAATTAGGTGGAAAGGCGCCCGTTGTTGTATTTAACGATGCAGACTTACCAGCTGCCGCTGAAGCGATTGCTCTGGCTGGATACTTCAACTCTGGACAAGATTGCACCGCTGCAACTCGCGTTATTGTTCAAGAAGGTGCATACGAAGAGTTTGTAGGCCTATTGGCAGATCAAGCAAAGAACAACATTGCAATCGGCATGCCTGATCAAGATGTATTAGTAGGTCCTGTAAATAATGCCAACCAACTTAAGCGAGTTGCAGGCTTTCTAGAGCGCACACCATCTCATGCACGCGTGATGGCTGGTGGAGCTCAATTACAACAGCCTGGATTCTTCTTTGCTCCAACCGTGGTTGCCGATCTCAAGCAAGATGACGAGATGATTCAAAGTGAAATATTCGGCCCAGTTATCACGGTGCAAAAATTTAAGGATGAAGCCGAAGCGATCTCTATGGGTAACGGCGTTGAGTACGGCCTAGCCTCTAGCGTCTGGACGAAGGACCATGGGCGTGCGATGCGCATGTCTAAAGCACTTGATTTCGGAGTTGTCTGGATCAATACGCACATTCCAATGGTTTCAGAAATGCCTCATGGAGGCTTTAAGAGATCAGGGTATGGAAAAGATCTTTCGCAATATGGCTTCGAGGATTACACCCGAATCAAGCATGTTATGACTAATCTAGGAGCATAAGTAGCAAACCCGAACTACTGCACAAAGGAGCACACTCGAATGGAATCAAAGCGTCCACTTTCACCAGAAGCACGTTCAATAATTAATTCACAGATGTCACGTCGTGCACTGATTGCAGGCGCTGGCGGACTTGGCGCCGCGGGATTGCTTACAGCATGTGGCGGTGGATCTTCATCAGGAGCTGCATCAGAAGGAACAGTACGTTGGGCAAACTGGACACTTTATTTAGATTATGACTCCGATGCACAGGCGTATCCAACACTTGAAAAATTTATTGCTGAATCTGGAATTAACGTTGATTACAAAGAAGATTACAACGACAACGACGAATTCTGGGGCAAAGTACAAGGTCAGCTAAAACTTGGTGAAGATATTGGCTATGACATTGTTGCACCGACAGACTGGATGGCCGGTCGTTGGATTCGCATGGGGTACGCACAAGCATTTGATGAAGCGAATATTCCAAATAAGGTAAATATCCTAGATGCGCTCGCAAATGTTAACTTCGATCCAGGTCGCAAATCTTCACTTACATGGCAATCAGGTTTTGGTGGTTTCGGTTGGAATAAAGAAAAAATTCCTGGTGGAATTAAAACTCTAGATCAATTGTTTTCAAAGGAGAATAAGGGCAAAGTTGAAGTTCTTTCTGAACTTCGCGACACCATCGGTATTATTTTGCAATACCAAGGCGTTGATCCTTCACAGAACTTCACTGAAAATCAATATATGAATGCCGTTGATTACTTAGCAAAGATGATTAAAGATGGCTTCATCCGTCAAGTTAAGGGAAATGATTACAAAGAGGATCTCATCAGCGGCGATGCCACTGCAGTAATCGGATGGTCAGGAGATATTTTCCAGCTTGCAACAGAAAATGATGGCAAATTTGAATTCGCAATTCCAGAATCAGGTGGAATGTTGTGGAGTGATAATTTGCTTATTCCTTCAACATCTACCAATAAAGCTAATGCTGAGAAGGTAATTAATAATTACTACGATCCAGCAGTTGCCGCAGAAGTTGCTGCTTATGTCACATACATCTGTCCAGTCAAGGGTGCGCAAGCAGAGATGGAAAAAATTGATCCAGCACTTGCTGCTAGCCCATTTATTTTCCCAACGGCTGAAACTCTTAAGGAAGTAAAGGTTTTCCGCGGACTTACTCCAGCGGAGGAAACTTCTTTCACAACTGCATTCCAGGAAGCTGCCGGCAACTAATGGCCGATGCTTCATCATCGACTCGCGGTGATCTTCGAATAGTTAACGTTACAAAATCATTCGGAGATTTCAATGCAGTTGATGATCTAACACTGACGATTCCAGAAGGTTCTTTTTTCGCACTCCTTGGTCCATCTGGCTGCGGTAAAACTACGACTCTTCGGATGGTTGCGGGATTAGAAGAACCAACTCAGGGAAGTATTCATATTGGCAGTACTGACATCACGCACACTCGTCCGTATCAACGTCCCGTAAATACGGTTTTTCAAAACTATGCGTTATTTCCGCACCTTTCAATATATGAAAATATTGCATTCGGCTTGCGCCGTCGCGGAATAAAAGATGTAAAAGAAGCCGTTAATAAAGTATTAAACCTTGTTGAATTGCCTCACCTAGCAGAGCGCAAACCTGTTCAACTCTCTGGTGGACAACAACAACGCATCGCTCTGGCTCGTGCGATTGTTAACCGCCCTGCTTTGTTGCTTTTAGATGAACCTTTGGGCGCACTCGACCTTAAGTTGCGTCGGCAAATGCAGATAGAACTCAAGTGGATTCAAACAGAAGTAGGTATAACTTTCGTTCACGTTACTCACGATCAAGAAGAAGCCATGACAATGGCTGACACGATTGCTGTTATGAATGAAGGAAAAGTAGAGCAGATGGGAACACCTGCAGATCTCTATGACAACCCTAAGACAGCTTTTGTTGCAAACTTTCTAGGGCAATCAAACCTTATTGAAGGTCGCATCGAAGGAAATGATGGCGATAATTTTGTTGTTGATGTCTTTGGCCAGAAGATAAAAATCAATAAAAATCGAAGCCATGCAAAGGATTCTTCAGTGCTTGCTGGCATTCGCCCAGAAAAAATTCGTATTCAACCTGCCGGTACCGCGATGTCGGGCAACGTATTAACTGGTGGCGTTATTTCTGATGCTTCCTATATTGGCGTTAGTACGCAGTTTCAGGTTGAGATGCCTTGGAAGCAAGAGTTGATGGTTTTTGAACAAAATGATGACGGTGTTGCTCCTCTAGAAAAAGGTGATGCTGTAACACTTTCATGGGAACCTATATTTACATTTGCACTCGATGGTCGTGAAGATGCGTTCGCTGGTTCTGAAGTGCATGCGGATGAAGAGTAATGGCCCTCTTGCACGCAGCGGGTTCTAAAGTAAGTTCCCTGAAAGAGAAAAGATCTTTACTTCCTTATCTTCTGCTTGCTCCAGGAATACTCTGGCTCTTTGCCTTTTTTATTCTCCCAATTGTTAATCTCGCGCAAACTTCCACTCAGACACCTTTAGCAAACGGTGATACCGGTTCGTACGAGCAAACGTTCAGATTCGCAAATTACATTGACGCATTTGTAGATAATAAAGAGCAGTTTAGTCGCTCATTTATTTATGCTTTTTTAGCAACTGCTCTAGCACTGGCCATTGCCTACCCATTGGCATATGGAATTGCATTTAAATCGGGCAAGTACAAGAACTTATTGCTGGTTTTAGTTGTTGCTCCATTTTTTACTTCTTTCTTACTTCGTACGATTGCATGGAAGCAAATTCTTGGAGAAGAAGGTCCTGTAATATCTGTATTTCGTGGCTTACATATTATTGGGCAAAACACTTCTCTTACAGCTAGCGCATTTGCGGTCGTTACTGGCTTGACCTATAACTTTTTACCATTTATGACCTTGCCGTTGTATGCAAGTTTGGAGCGAATTGATCCTCGAACAATGGAAGCAGCAGGAGATCTATACGCAAATGCATTTACAACTTTTAGGAAGGTAACACTTCCGCTCTCTTTGCCTGGGGTTGTTGCTGGCACTCTTCTTACATTTATCCCCGCAGCGGGTGATTATGTAAATGCTGCAATTCTTGGAAATCCAAACACAAAGATGCTTGGAAATGTTATCGAATCGCGATTCTTCAAAATTGTTGACTATCCAACTGCAGCGGCGCTCTCATTTACGTTAATGACAGCAATTTTGGTTTTGGTGACAATTTATATTCGTAAAGCTGGTACCGAGGAACTCGTATGAGGATTACCTGGTGGTTTCGCAAAAATCTGATCCGCGTTTACATGATTCTCGGATTTACATACCTTTTCATTCCGGTGGCATATACCTTTGCTTTTTCATTTAACAATGGCGGCAAAAGCAACTTGGTTTGGAAGGGCTTTACTCTCGGAAATTGGCAAAATCCCTGTGGCGCACCCGATGTCTGTGTAGCACTCGGTAACTCAATCCGCGTTGGAGTAATTTCTACAGTGCTGGCAACAATCCTTGGAACCTTAATTGCTTTTGCAATTGGACGTCATCAATTTAAGGGTCGCTCAACAATAAACACTCTGATTTTCTTGCCAATGGCTACGCCAGAAGTTGTTCTCGGTGCGTCATTGCTTGCAATGTTTTTAAACTTGGGAATTAATCCTGGTTTTTGGCCGGTTGTAATCGCTCACGTAATGTTCTGTATTTCTTTCGTAGTCGTTACAGTCAAAGCTCGTATCGCAAGTTTAGATCCACGTTTAGAGCAAGCTGCGATGGATCTGTATGCAAACGAATTTGAAACTTTTAGAAAAGTAACTTTGCCATTAGTAGCACCTGGAATTGCCGGTGCAGCACTACTTGCATTCAGTCTTTCATTTGATGACTTTATTATTACGAACTTTAACTCTGGAACATTGACAACTTTTCCTAAGTTTGTTTATGTTGCATCTGCGCGTGGAATACCGCCACAAGCGAACGTAATCGGTTCTGCAATGTTTTTCTTAGCTTTATTCATCGTAATAGCGGGGCAACTTGTAAGTCGGAGAAAAGCCCGCTAATATTTATTTAGTCCACAGCGAACTACAGATTGTCTAAGAAAATCTGCACTGTGGGGTTAGGTTCCGGAGGACCCGGGCCAACTACGATTTGTGATTGAAGGGGTGATTCCGGTTAAGGCCGGATAGCGCGATGTCAGACATCGACCCTCATATTCTTAAACACCTCTCCGTAATGCAGCCAGAACTTTATTGGCTTG
>WLNM01000026.1 GCA_009699825.1 Actinomycetota bacterium | reverse complement strand
TCAGAGTTTGATTCGTACTTGCCATCATTAGATGTGATCATTTTGATTCTGCCTCTGACAGAACAGACTCATCACTTCTTTAATAAAAAAAGATTGCAAGCCATGAAAGATGGAGCATCGCTTATTAACATGGCTCGTGGTGCAATTGTAGATACCGATGCACTTATCGAAGAACTCAATACCGGCAGAATTCACGCAGCCCTTGATGTCACAGATCCAGAACCACTTCCAGATTCGCATCCGTTGTGGTCTGCAAAGAACCTCATCATCACGCCCCATATTGGCGGTGACAGTACGGCTTTTGAACCACGCGCTAAGAAAATGGTTGAGCTACAACTTTCTCGTATTGCACAAGGAGTTGGACCGATTAATCAGGTACACGGTCCAGGCTTTAACGCTAAGAAATAAGTACTACTTAACTTTCTTAGCGCTACCTGCACCGAGGGCTACAAATATTTGGACAAGAGCAAGTGCTACAACGAAGTAGAGCGCCTTTTCCCAATTTGCTGACATATCAAAGAGCAATCCTAAAATAATTGGCGAAGTCGTTGCCAAGATATATCCAACTGATTGCATCATGATCGAAAGTGATCGAGTAACTGCAGCATTCTCTGCTCTAAAGACAACCAAGAACAGAGCGAGTGAGAATGTTACGTACACGCCAATATTGGCCATGATTACCCAGAGCCATAGTCGTGGACCAGAATCAACCGAGATCGCGTAGTAAGCAATTGCAAGGAAGGCCGAGAAAACAATCAAAATTGCGCGGAAATCTTTTCTCCGTGATGCAAAGTGAGGAACTGCCAAACTCAGAAGTGATGCAACAAGTGTTGCAATTGCAACTAATAGACCAGCATTTACCAAAGTAAAGCCCTTAGTGATCAAAATCGTTGGCAACCATGTTGCTGAGGCGTAATGAATCATATTCAAAAGACCGAAGAACAAGGTGATAGACCATGCAGTGCTATTTTTAAATAGTGGGTTCTTCCAAAAACTTGGGGCCTTCTCTGCGATTTCATGCTGTGAAGAACTTGGCATCTTGATCCACCACCACAGTGAAGTAGCTGCACCAATGATGAACCATGGCAGCATTGAAAGTCTCCAACTTAAGGAGGTTAGCTCAGCCAATGGCGCAGTTACGGCGAGTGAAATTGCCGCGCAAGATCCCATAACAGCGGCGTAGATACCAGTTAATAAACCTGCATTTCCATTTTCATTTTCTTTCACCCACACCGGCAACATAAAGTTAAGAATGGCAACTGAAATTCCCAATGTGATGGAGAAAATCAAAAGGGATGCGACTCCGAAAGTCGTACGCAAAAATAGTGAGAGAGTAAGAAGAGTTACTGCATAAGAAATGATTCGGTTTGTATTTCCAAATTTATTGATTGCACCCATAAAAATTGCTGATAGCGAGAAACAGAGCAATGGAGCCGCAGCGAGAATCGATTCAGTGAAAACGCTGATTCCATACTCCTGCTTTATGATAGGAAGCAAAGGCCCGATAAGGATCAGACCCGCTCGCATATTTGATGAGATAGCAAATATTGGCAAGCCACGACGAAGGGTATTGTTCATTTTTTTAACTTCCTAACTTGGCTTGAGTATTGCAAAAACTTCAAGTAAATCTTGGAGTTTCTTATTTGCCTTTTAACATGCGGAAGAAGTAATTGATAATAAATGCTGCTATGTATCCAAGAATTGGATTGAGAATTAATGTTGTTGGATGAATGCTTGGCCAAAAGAGTGTAAAGCCAAGTGCGATAAGGGCTCCGAGGAAACCAAACTTCGCTGCTGCTCTGTGTCGAGAAATTACTTTGCGTGCCATGGCAGGAATTCTAAGGTAATGATTAAATAAATGAAACCTTATGCGCACATTATTTAAATGTTTTTTCTGCAAATTTTGATTGTGTAAGTCCCACTTTTGGAGTAGGCATATGCGAAATCATCTGACTCGAGTAGCTCCTGCGCCGAAGGGGTGATGGGGCTAATCCACTCTCCAGGAAAATCCCAACTTCGAATATCGGGCCACGGATCAACCTGTGTACGGGAGTCAAAGAGTTCAAGAACTAGTGCTTCAAAATCTTCTGCGAGCAGTGCTGCCATCACCCTGCAATCGTGGGCAATGAGTTCCTCTGTAGCATCGCCAAGCAGAGGCAGCGATTGGTCCTTGCGTGAGTTATGAACCCGGCGTCTGAGTTCGCTCAATAAGTCTTGGCTGGGCAAGCATTGGAGGTGATCCATTGCGTACCTGCCTTCTGCTCACCGCTGATGTGAGCCTGGTCCAAATAGTTGAGTATTTCTGAGTAAATTATATAGTTCACGCATGCAATCTCAATTCGTATACCCACTGACTTTTGGCGATCGCAGCATGTCCGATCTGCTTGGCGGCAAGGGTGCAAATCTCGCAGAGATGACCCGAATGGGATTGCCAGTTCCTCCAGGTTTTACTATCACAACGAAAGCCTGCCAAGAATTTTTAACAACAGGCAAGATTCCTTCCACTCTTCAGAGTGAAATAGAAGATGCACTA
This sequence comes from Actinomycetota bacterium, assembly GCA_009699825.1. Taxonomy (GTDB): domain Bacteria; phylum Actinomycetota; class Actinomycetes; order Nanopelagicales; family Nanopelagicaceae; genus Planktophila. The sequence continues at coordinate 7,737 of WLNM01000026.1, read as the reverse complement.
TCCAATCTTGAAGCCGTCTTAGGCAAGAAATTTGGAGATCCAAAGAATCCACTCCTTGTTTCGGTTCGCTCTGGCGCAAAATTTTCTATGCCAGGAATGATGGAGACAGTTCTAAACGTTGGAATTACTCCTGAGGTTGCTCAATCTTTGGCTGAACAGACTGGTAACCCACAATTTGCTTGGGATTCATATCGCCGCTTTATTGATATGTACGGCCGCATCGTCTGTGAGATTGCGCCAGATGATTTCCATAGAATCGAAGAGCGAGTAATGGATGCCCAGGGAGTCAGCACGCTGCAAGAACTCAGTGTTGAAAGCTTGAAGCAATTGGCACAGAGTCTTGTCAAAGAAATTGAAATTCAAACAGGTGAAGAGTTCCCAACAAATCCACGCGAACATTTAATGCGATCTGTAAAGGCTGTTTTTCACTCCTGGAACTCTGAGCGAGCACAACTCTATAGACGACGCGAGCGCATCTCTTCTGATTTAGGAACAGCAGTAAATATTCAGTCCATGGTCTTTGGAAATCTCAGTGCAGATTCTGGAACAGGTGTTGCATTTACCCGTAACCCAGCAACTGGTGAAAATGGAAGCTATGGAGATTACTTAGATCGCGCACAAGGCGAAGATGTTGTCGCTGGAATTCGAAACACCATGCCTCTATCTCAAATGAGAGATATCGAAGAAAAGGCATTCCTTGAACTTGAAAAGGTTATGCAACTTCTAGAAGATCACTACAGAGATTTGTGCGACATCGAATTTACTGTTGAGCGAGGCAAACTCTGGATTTTGCAGACTCGCGTAGGTAAAAGAACTGCCGAAGCCGCTTTTAGAATCGCTCTACAGCTCGTAGAAGAAGGCAAGATCACTATGGATGAGGCGCTCATTCGCACATCTGGTGACCAACTTGCACACTTAATGTTTCCTCAATTCGATCTTTCCGGCACGGTCCACGAATTAGCCAGAGGTATTCCAGCATCTGCAGGTGCTGCAGTAGGCGAAGTTGTTCTGGACTCTCGTAGAGCATTTGAATTGGCTCGCGGTGGCAAAAAAGTTATTTTGGTTCGCAGAGAGACAAGCCCAGATGACTTAGTCGGAATGGTTGCCTCCGAAGGAATTCTCACTAGCCGTGGCGGCAAAACTTCACACGCTGCAGTAGTTGCCCGCGGTATGGGTAAAACTGCAATCTGCGGAACTGAAAGTATTGTCGTTGATGAACGCGCTAAATTATTTACTGTCGGTGCTAGAACTGTTTATGAAGGTGAAGTTATCTCTATCGATGGCACAAGCGGAATTGTTTACTTAGGTGCACTTCCAACTATTGCCTCCCCTGTAACTGCTTATCTCGAAGGAAAACTTGATCCTGCTTCGGAGCACGCATCACCAGTTGTAAAAGCTGTCGATAAAATTCTTAAGTACGCCGATGAAAAACGCAGACTAGTTATTAGAACAAATGCGGATACTCCAGAGGATGCGGTTAGAGCCCGCATTCTTGGCGCGCAAGGTGTTGGCCTTTGCCGCACAGAACATATGTTCTTAGGACCACGACGTTCATACGTCGAACGCCTGATCTTGGCTGAAAATGAAGAGTCCCAACGCGGAATCATCGCCGAAATGGAACCACTACAACGCGGTGACTTCGTCGGAATCATGATGGCCATGTCTGGACTTCCAGTAACCATTCGCCTCTTAGATCCCCCACTACACGAGTTCTTGCCTAACATCGCAGAGCTCAGTGCAGAGATGGCAACTCTTGAAGCGCTTAACAAAGAGATTGCACCGCGTCAGCAAGCAATATTTGCAGCTGTTAAACGGCTGCACGAATCTAACCCGATGTTAGGTCTGCGCGGTGTTCGACTTGGAATTCTTATTCCTGATCTCTTCCGTATGCAGGTTCGCTCTCTTGTTCATGCGTGTTTAGAAGTTAGAAAATTAGGACACGATCCTCGTCCAGAGATCATGGTTCCCTTGATTGCAACCCAGCGCGAAATGCTGCACTTGCGCGGAATGCTCGAAGAAGAAATTGCGGCGGTTCTTGAAGGAACTGGACAGAGCTTTGATATTCCAATCGGAAGCATGATTGAAACTCCACGCGCTGCAATGACAGCAGGAAAAATTGCAGATTACGCCGACTTCTTCTCCTTTGGAACGAATGACCTCACTCAATTAACGTGGGCCTTTAGCCGCGATGATGTGGAATCAAGTTTCTTGCCTCGTTACCTAGATCTGGAACTACTGCCATTTAATCCATTTGAATCCCTTGACCAAGATGGCGTTGGTCTATTGGTTCAAATTGCGACCAGCCAAGCGAGATTGCACTCAGGAGATTTCAAGATTGGTGTCTGCGGAGAACATGGTGGAGACCCACGAAGTATTCACTTCTTTAATTCGCTACTTCTGGATTATGTCTCTTGCTCACCATTTAGAGTTCCTATTGCTCGACTTGAAGCAGGACGAGCCAGCGTAATAGAAACTAGTAAGAATAAAGAAGGCGCTTTAACACACGTTTAAAGCAGGATTACTTATCTTTCGGAATTTCCATCTCGTGATAATAATCAGGTTGAGGTAGCCCGTTTTCCTTATAGAAATTAGCACCGGGTACGCCCCACTGTAAGAAGAAATCACCAACAGTTTTGCACAAGGTGACATTTACGTCATTAACGGTTTCGATAATTGCTTTACCGCGAGCATCGGCGCGCTCCTTGAATTTCTCAAGTTGATCTTTATCAGCAAATAGCAGGTCATCGGCTTTCGCACCGCGCTCGGTGAGTTGTTCAACTAATACTGCGCGCGCTTCTTCTCCGAGGAATGTAATGAATACGCCTTCAGGAGTTGTAAATTCGATAGCAAGTGGGCTGCTCAGGTGATTAGGAACTAACTTGCCGCTCTTATCAATAGATCCAGCATCTTTAACTTTGATTGTTGCAACTTCTTCATAGGTTAGCCCAGTACCGACAAGGCTTAACATCAATAATCTAACGGCTGGATTGAAATCACGTGCTTTGCTATTGGCGATATGTACCTGTTGTTCTGATGATGAGTGAACACTCCAAGGAATATCGACGCCATTGAGTGAGAACCAGAGCTTTGGGCCAAATAGCAATGAGGCCAACTGCACGTTGGTTAAATCTGAGTGCAAAGAGAGAAATTTTTCAATCATTAACTCTGCAAGAAGTGAATCTTTTTTGGCTGATTCAAGGGCCGATGCTAAATCTGAATTGCAAACTTCGCGGGAGAAACGATCAAGAGTTGTAATGGCACTTCTAATCCAAAAATCTGGCTTTCGTGTGCGCTCGGCCAAAAGGGCTGCAACCTTCATAACTGATTCATCATCGAGAAGAGTGATCTCGCGGCGATTAACAAGTGATCGGCGTGCTACTTCTTCAGCACTTATATATTCAATCTTTGATTCATTGGTTTCATAACCAGGAAAATAAGTACTTCCGCTTTCATACCTTATAGCCATGCTGGAGCATCCTTTGGAATATCTTCGGCATTAACTTTTGAAGCAATATCTTTTGCAATGAAATGATCACGTAATTCAACTGAACAACGAGTAACTCCTGGAAGTTGTTCAACTCTACGGCGCATCTCTTTGCCAATTGAAATGGCAAAAGGAGATGGACAAAGGGGTGAGGTGAGGTGGTAACGCACGATGGCGATACCACCCTCCCTCAACTCCACTTCATCAATCAATTCGAGCTCACCCATAGTTTTGCGGATTTCAGGATCAGGAACGCTTCCAGCCGCAGTGCGAATGTCATCTTCAATCGCAATAGATGAGCTCATAATGATTTCCTTTCTTACGCGCTTTGTAGAAGAACTTAAGCTTTGGCTAGCTCAGGGTTGTTCGCAAGAAATTCCTTGCGACGTTGGCTGAATTCGTCATTCTCAATCTTCTTCAACTTAGCATCTACATCAATGCCGTATAGGCGAGCGATGTTTGTACCAATGATTTTTTCCTTGATTGCTGGAGTTAGCTGAACGCCGAACTCTTCAGCGATATCTTCAGGAATCTGGTATTCCATGAACTCATCAAGAATCCAGTGTGGGTACCAAATTGGGAAGTCAGTACCCCAAATGATGCGATCTTCGCCAAGCCAGAAGAGAAGATTTGCCATCATCTCACCGAAGTAACGTGGACGCTTGTGAATAAACGCGTTAGCAACTGCAAGAGATGCATAAACGTTTGTTGAACGTGCAGCAATCCAGCAAAACTCGTCAAGACGTGGAAGACCAATGTGATCGACGATGAAGTTAAGTTCTGGATAGAGTGATGAAGGCTCATCAATGTCATAGACATCGAACTTCTCCATTGAAAGAGGCTCAACAGCTGGGCCCTTATGGAAGTGCATGTTCTTGATGCCCAACTTGATTGCTTCTTCATAGCAAGGGAATACAGCTGGATCATTTGCTTTCCAACCGCGTGATTCTCCACGCCATTCAGCGGTGTACCACTTGAAGCCCTTCATTCCGTACTCTTCAACTTGCTGACGTACTTGGCTTACTGCGTTCTTATCGCGAGGATCAACGCCGCCAAGACCAATCAAACGCTCTGGTGCGCGAGCAACCATTTCTGCATTGCGCTTTGGATTGGTAAATCCTGTGTGGTAGAAGTCGCTTAGTACTTGAGTGGAAAGAATTGCCATATCCATTTCACCACGTACGAACATGTGGTGCAAATACCAATCTGGATCTACTTTACGAAATTCTTTATCGAAATCCATTGTCCACTTTGGATCTGGCGGATTAAAACCAGTTTGAAATGCATAAAAAGTCTCAGCAAATGCAAGACCGTATTCATTCTTGATGTTCTCTTTACTTGCATCCCAGAATCCGGTGTGTGCATCGAGAACAAACTTTCCGTCTTTCATCGGTTCTCCTTCTTGTACGCGTAAGTGGAAGAGCTCCTGAAGCAATTCCTTTGCGGAAGCATACGGTCAACCCTGAGGGCTCGCAATACAAAATAGGATGATTTAGAGCGTGAGAAAATGAGTAATTACATGTGCAAATTTAGGCAGTAAGAGAGTCAAGGGGCGGTACTAGCCGTGCTTTATCGGATCTGGAAGCCGCCCTTAAAGCCGATGACCTTTTCCTTAGGCAAGCGAAGTCCAACTTTGCCAAGTGGTGGTGGAGTTGTGCTGCGCGGAATTTTCGCCTTAATGATGCCCTCACCAAAGCGGCAATTGAGAATACGAGTTGAACCTAAGTCATCGATGCCGATGAGTTCGGCTGAAATTACATTCTCACCGCTGCCTGAGTGCAACTCAACGTACTCAGGTCTAATTCCTAGTTGAATTTTCTTGTCGGTAACTTTGCTCAAGTTAGTGGAGGTCGCGATTTTGTATCCGCCCACTTCTGCAAGCCCATTTGAAAGATCAGCCTTGATGAAGTTCATAGCTGGCGAACCAATAAAGTTTCCAACGTAATTACTAATTGGATTTTCAAAGAGTTCTTCTGGGGTGCCACGCTGAACGAGATTTCCTAGTTCCATTACCAATAGTTCGTCAGCAAATGTCATTGCTTCGTATTGATCGTGTGTTACGTAAACAACTGTTATGTCTTTACCCTGAATAATCTGCTTGATTTTCTTGCGAAGTTCAAACTTAAGTTGTGGATCGATAACTGTTAGAGGCTCATCCATCAAAAGTGCTGTCACATCGTCACGGACTAATCCGCGACCAAGTGAGATCAACTGCTTCTCATCTGCGCCTAATTTTGTAGCAGAACGATCGAGTTTGTGAGAAATACCAATTTGCTCAGCAACTTCGCCTACGCGAACATTGATGGCATCTGCTTTCCATCCTCTACAGACCAATGGGAAAGCTAAATTCTCTTTAACTGTCATTGATTTATAGATTGTTGGGAATTGAAAAACGAGTGCAACGTTGCGCTTAACTGTTGGCACCTTTGTAACGTCTACATCGTCGAATGTAATCTGCCCTTGATGTGGATTAACGATTCCAGAAATGATGTTAAGAATTGTTGTCTTGCCACAACCAGAAGGACCAACAAGTGCGTATGACTTGCCAGACTCCCATGTCATTGAGATTGGCTTTAGCGCCCAATTCTCTTGATTTGGATTCTTATCGTATGAATGACCAATGTCATTAAAGGTTATCTTTGCCACTTAATTCACCCTTAGTTTCCTGGGGCTGCGCATAGCGAGCCATCCATTTTGAATAAGAAGATTCTCTCTGGAGCAATAGATACCGTGACCTTCTGGCCAATCTGATAATCGTGAATACCTTCTAGCTGAAGAACGATTTCGCCGATAATTAACTTCACATACAGCAACGTTTCTGAGCCAGATACTTCTGAGAGAGAAACTTCGCCTTGCTCTGAGTTGCTTCCGCTTCCACCCAAAATTACTTCGCTGGCACGGATTCCAAATTTATACTTTCCAGCAGATTGGGTCTTGATGTGTGCAGGAACCGCAAAGTTAAGAGTTTTACCGATCTGTACTGAGCCATCCTTGATTTCGCCATCGAGAATAGACATCGGAGGATCATTAACAATTTGTGCGACATCGATATTTGATGGTTGCTCAAAAACATGATTTGGCTTTCCATGTTGAATGATGCGGCCTTCGTGCATAACAAGGAGTTCATCGCCTAAAAATAGTGCTTCAGATGGCTCTGTTGTTGCATAAATTGTCACGCTGTCGCGAGTGCCCTTAAACAAAACTCTGAACTCTTCGCGAAGTTGTTCGCGCAATTTGTAATCGAGGTTCATCAAAGGCTCATCAAGCAAAATCACTTGAGTGTTGCGAACAAGGGCTCGCGCAATTGCCACACGCTGTTGTTGACCACCTGATAATTGAGCTGGCTTGCGATCTTTATATTCGGTTAACCCAACTTTTTCTAGCATCGCCAACGCTTGCGCCTTGGCGTCTGCTTTTGAAACTCCAGCACGGAGCAAAGGAAACTCGACATTTTTTAGCACGCTGTGATGTGGGTAGTTAATGAATTGCTGGTAGACCATTGCAATTCCGCGCTTCCAGATTGGTACTTCATCGAGGCGCACGTCGCCCAAGTGAATCTCACCATCAGTTGGCTCGATCAATCCAGCAATTGTTCTCATGAGTGAGGTTTTACCGGAAGTAGTTCTACCAATTAATACGTAGATTTTTCCAGGTTGGAATTCATAGGAGATATTTCCAAGGATTACTTCGTTATCACCTTCAACGGATACGTCGCGTAAGTTCAGATTCACAATAGACCCCTTAACGAACCGCTCCGGCGAAGCCGCCCTTAGAGAGGAATCTTTCAACCACAAAGGCTAGACCGATTAGAGGCGCGATTGAGAAGATTGCAGATGCCGATAGCGTCCAGAACGGTGTAACTGTTCCGTTAAGTGCAACAACTGCAACTGGAAGAGTTTGAACATTTGTAAAGGTAAGCACCAATCCAAAGAACAAATCGTTCCAACCAAAGATTACGGAGAACATACCTGCAACCGTTAAACCTGGCTTTGATAGCGGAAGGATTGTGCGTGCGAAAGCTTCAAATGGATTGCAGCCTTCAAGCATCGCCATCTCATCAATCTCTTTTGGCAACTGATTAAAGAAGTCCACCAAGAGCCATACAACAATCGGCATGAGGCCTGAAGTGAGAACCAGAACCAAACCAGTTTTGGTATCCAAAAGACCGATTTTCTGAAGAAGAATGAAGAATGGAACTGCCAAAACTGCTGGCGGCATAATTCTCTGTGAGATAAAGAAGAAGACAATGTCTG
>WLNM01000025.1 GCA_009699825.1 Actinomycetota bacterium | reverse complement strand
GTCTTGCGCCTCATTTTGTTTCTCTCCTATGTTTAATTGTTGTGTAGTTTTGGTACTTATCACTACATGACAATTAAAGACTTAAGGAGTACTTAGGCATATCAAAAGTGCTGGTGGCAGCACTCAGCAAAATGTGAAGTGAGTTACAGCTTAATCATGACGATGACAAATAGATTCGCCATTGGGACCACTTTCAAAGTGCTTGCACTCAACTTCTAATTTGTCGAAGGCGTTGTCCCCATAGTGTGTGCGAAAAGCCAGTGCAAGTAATACTCGGGTGTTGGTTTCAGCATCGGACTTAATCGAAAATGCTTTGGCCGCTCGAGACACTGTGTTTTCAACAACCTTTTCGGTGTGCGAAGTTTCGTGTGCGATTGCTGAATTAGATTTTCCCTCGCAAAGTAGCCCAAGTACCAGCTGTTCAAATGGCGTTAAGTCGCGTTGTGCAATTTTTATTCTTTCCATGTGGACCTCTCCGTGGCCGTATAGCCATTGTCTACCCTCGGAAGGCATTTGCGATACCTCTAAGATGCTCGGATGAATGAAATCTTGACGGACACTTCCGAGCAAATCCTCTCAATCAGGCTCAATCGCCCAGCGAAGATGAATGCACTGACGCGCGACATGTACGCCAAATTAGCAAGCACACTCAACGATGCTGCTGGAGATTTTGGAATTAGAGCCGTGATCCTCGCAAGCGAAGGTGATCATTTTTGCGCTGGAAATGACATTGGTGAATTCATATCGAATCCTCCAACACAAAGCGATTCAGAAGTAGCTAAGTTTTTGGAAGCTTTGCTGAATTTTCCAAAACCACTTCTGGCGGCAGTGAAGGGAAATGCTGTCGGCGTCGGAACAACCATGTTGCTGCATTGCGATGTCATTATTGCATCTGCAACTGCAAAATTTTCGATGCCATTTACTTCTCTGGGATTAGTTCCAGAAGCCGGATCTAGTTATCTGTTTCCGCGACTCGTTGGTTATCAAAGAGCTGCGCAAGTCTTTATGACTGGAGAGTCATTCGGCGCAGTTTCTGCAAAAGAAATGGGACTGGTTGCGCACATTGAAAAGGATCCAATTGCTGCAGCCACCGCAATTGCCAAACAGATTGCAAAACAACCACCGCAAGCAATTATTAATACTAAGGCTCTTCTTAAGAGCGGATCTCACGACGCAGTAGCAGCGGTCATGCACGTAGAGTTTGAATTGTTTTCAATGGCACTTCAATCTGAAGAAGCAATGGATGCATTCATGAAGTTCAAGGCAAAGAAGGAATAGTAATGTCACTTGCTGGAAAGCGCATTTTTGTCACCGGTGGTTCACGTGGCATCGGTTTAGCAATTGCGTTGCGTGCTGCACAAGATGGTGCACTCATTGCAATTGCCGCCAAAACTGCGGAAGTGAATCCAAAACTGCCAGGAACAATTTTTTCGGCAGCAAAAGAGATAGAGGACGCTGGCGGTACAGCGCTTCCGATTCAATGTGATATTCGTGATGAAACACAGGTTGAGGCTGCAATTAATAAAACGGTCGAACAATTCGGCGGTATAGATATTGTGGTCAATAACGCAAGTGCCATAAATTTGACTCGCACCGATCAAACTCCTGCAAAGCGCTTTGATCTGATGTTTGATGTAAACGTGCGGGGAACTTTTCTGGTTTCACAAGCCGCGCTACCGCACCTAAGAAAGTCAGCAGAAGATGGTCGTAATCCGCATATTTTGAATCTTTCTCCGCCACTATCGATGAAGGCAGTCTGGTTTAAAAACCACGTTGCTTACACAATGGCTAAATACGGAATGAGTATGTGTGTTTTGGGAATGTCCGAAGAGTTCAAGCGAGATGGCATTGGCGTTAATGCCCTATGGCCTCGCACCGTAATCGATACCGCAGCGCTTGCGATGATTCCCGGTATAGATGCATCTGCAGGTCGCACACCGCAAATATTGGCTGATGCTGCACACATCATTTTTAATCGAGATGCCAAAGAGTGCACTGGCAATTTTTTTGTCGATGACGTACTCCTTGCAAGTGAGGGAATCACAGATTTAGAAAAGTACTCAGTTACTCCAGAAACCAAGGATTTTCTGCTTGATTTCTTCCTCGATTGAAATTATTGGATACTAAAAATTTAGTTCGAGACGCAATTGCAGGTATTACTGTCGCAATAGTTGCACTGCCACTTGCACTTGGCTTTGGAATTACATCTGGAATGTCGGCTGCTGCCGGACTTACAACAGCCATTCTTGCCGGATTTGTAGCTGCCCTTCTTGGTGGATCTCGCTTTCAAGTCAGCGGTCCAACAGGTGCGATGACAGTTGTGCTGGTTCCAATTATTCATTCATATGGAATTAAGGCGATTCCGCTCCTGGGGTTGATGGCTGGATTAATTGTCATCGTTTTAGCACTGATTAAAGCTGGACCATTTATTAACAGAATTCCTTGGCCAGTTGTTGAAGGTTTTACAGTTGGAATTGCAGCTGTAATTGCACTTCAACAAATCCCACTCGCACTCGGTATAGCAAAACATGCAGGGGATAGAAGTATTCCTATAGCGGTTGGCACAATTACCGATGCACTCAAATCAGGAATTCAATGGCAAACTCTGGCGTTGGTTGTACTTACTATATTGATTAAATTTATCTTCCCTCAACTATGGAAAAAAACTCACCTTACGTTTCACATTCCAGCAAGTGCGGTAGCCATAGTTGTTGTCACTCTGGTTTTGCATGTCTTTTCAATTAAGAGCTCAACGATTGGAACGATTCCGCGCTCCATCGGTACGTGGAGCGGCGGCCTTCTAGATTTTGGATTAATCCAACACTTATTGCTGCCCGCAGCGATGATCGCTGCACTATGTGCAATTGAGTCGCTATTGTCGGCTCGTGTTGCAGATTCGATGGCACACGTACCGATTACAGAACACTTCAATACAAACAAGGAATTACTCGGTCAAGGAGTAGCAACGGTTGTTGCGTCCTTATTTGGGGGCATGCCAGCCACTGGAGCAATTGCAAGAACCAGCGTCAATGTGCGAGCACATGCGCATTCAAAATATGCTTCTGTATTTCACGCATTGGTCTTATTGCTTGTTGCTCTTGTTGCCGCTCCACTTGTATCTGCAATTCCTAGCGCAGCAATTGCTGGGGTGCTCATCGGCACCAGTTATCGGATTCTTAACCCTGTCTCAATTATGGAATCTCTACGAACAACTAAGGCCGATGCCGCTGTTTTAGTTGTCACCGCCTTAACGACATTGGCCATTGACTTAATCTGGGGGATAGGCATTGGAATTACATTATTCTTGGCTCTAAATTATGGAAAGCGGAATGCAAAAAATGCCAGCATATGAAATCAACTCCACTAACGTCATTGCAGAAAATGAACGTCACGGACGAGCACGAGATTTGTTTTGGCCATGGTGTGGGGCAAATGTTTCGTTGCTGGCTCTTTCATATGGTTCGTTTTTTCTAGGCTTCGGTATCTCATTTTGGCAAGCAACTTTTGCGGCAATCGCGGGAACAGTTCTTTCATTTTTAGTTGTTGGGTTCAGCTCTCTGGCAGGGAAAAAATCAAACGCAACAACCATGATTCTTTCCCGTGCCGCATTTGGGGTTAAGGGAAATGTTTTGCCTGGATTTCTTTCATATTTGGTTTTTGTTGGATGGGAAACCGTTTTAGTATCACTGGCGACTTTAGCAACTGGAACCGTTTTTGAACGCGTAGGCAATGTGGATCGCAATATTGCGATGATTTTTGGATTCATCGTGGCGGTTTCGCTCACACTCATAGGTGGTGTTCTTGGATTTAAAGTGATTATGAGAATTCAAAAGTATCTGACCTTAGTCACAATAGTTTTGACACTTGGTTACATTGCACTTACGTTAGATTCAGTTACATGGAGCGCGGTATTCACAATTCCTAATGGATCTATCCAAGGTTTTGTAGGTGCTTTAATTTTTGGAATAACAGGAATTGGTCTCGGGTGGGTAAATGCTGCTGCAGATTATTCTCGTTACTTGCCACGAACGGTAAAGAGTTCATCAGTAGTCGGGTGGACTATTTTAGGAGCGTCAATCGTTCCAATTGTCTTAGTAATTTACGGGGCAGCACTATCTGCTAGTGACACAGATTTATCCGCTGCAATTGCGATGGATCCAATCGGTGCGCTGACAACACTGCTGCCTACGTGGTACTTAATCATTTTCTCACTTGTTGCAATATTAGGTTTAGTTGGTGGTGCAATTCTTGATCTTTATTCCTCAGGATTAACACTTGTTAGCCTTGGAGTTCCCGTTAAGCGCCATATTGCGGCATCTATCGATGGTGTTGTGATGTTAATTGGCGTGATCTATATCGTTTGGATTGCTGATAACTTTTTTGTGCCTTTCCAAGGTTTTCTAATTACATTAGGTGTTCCGGTTGCAGCGTGGAGCGCAGTATTTGTGACAGATGTCCTGATGCGCAAGAAGAGTTATAGCGAAGAAGATTTGTTTAACCCAGTGGGTAGATACGGTTCAGTGAATTGGAGTTCAATCTATATTGTTGTAATTGGAACAATCATTGGCTGGGGTTTTGTCACCAATACCTTTGCATCGTGGCTGAACTGGCAGGGTTATTTCTTAGGAGTCCTTGGTGGCAAAGATGGTGCATGGGCCTATGCCAATGTAGGTGTAATGCTTGCGATGCTCGTTGGCGTAATTGGTCGCCTTATCTTTGGAAGAAATCAAATCAGTAAACAGGAAAATTAGTCGTTTTTAAGAGAGAATTTTTGCAGAATCGAGATGCCAAGAAGAGCAGAGAGAATTGCGGCACTAATTAATCCAACCTTTACTTGTGCTAAATCAGTTGCGGTATTTAATGCCAGATCGGCGATAAAGAGTGAAACAGTAAGTCCCATACCCGCAAGAGCCCCAGCTCCGGCAATTTCTTTATAGGTTAATGAAGTAGGTTTTACGGCAAATTTTAATTGAATTGCTAACCAAGCAAAAAGAGTAATTCCAAGTATTTTTCCGATGACACGTCCAAATATTAAGCCTGTAGATATTGGCGAGGAGATGGTTTGTCCAAGGGTTGAGAAATCTATTCGCACTCCAATATTTGCCAGTGCAAAAAGTGGAATAATTAAGAAAGCGCTATAGGGATGTATCCAGTTAATTACTCTGGTAGTTGTTATCTTTTTCCCGCTTGGCAAAGCCAGAGCTAGTGCGACAGCCCCGATTGTGGAAACAATTTTGATGGCACTTATGCCAGATGAGTAAAAAATGCCAAGGATGATGATTGAAAATAGGTCATCTGCAATGGCAAGTGTTAGTAAGAATATTTTTAATGATGAATCAATTCGTGATCCAAGTAAGGCTAGCGCGCCCAAGGCAAGAGCAATATCTGTGGGCATTGCAATAGCCCATGCGCTTGCGGCACTTTCCCCAGAATTAACAATTGCAAAGATAAGTGCGGGTAATGCCATTCCGCCGATAGCGGCGAAAACAGGAAGAGCTGCGTTCTTTGGATTCTTGAACTCGCCTTCGGTGAACTCTCTCTTAATTTCCAGACCAACCAGAAAGAAAAAAATCGCCATTAAACCTTCGTTAATGAAGTCATGAAATGGCGAAAATATTGATTCGTAGGATTGACTAAAAGGGGAATTCGCAAAAATAAGTGCTATGGCGCATGCAATTACAAGAGCTACTCCGCTGGAACTCTCTGTTTTCACAAATTTAGATAAGAAAGCACCAAGGCGACTCATGTTATGAACAATAGCAAAACCCCGCCACGGAAGCGGCGGGGTTTTGTTGTATTTGAAATTTTAGAGATCGTAGTAAAGCTCGAACTCCGCTGGGTGTGGACGTAAGCGCACATAATCAACTTCTTGTGTTCGCTTAAACGCAATCCATGTATCAATCAGGTCTTTTGTAAAGACGCCGCCCTTGAGAAGGAAGTCGTGATCTGCTTCAAGGTTATTAAGTACCGCTTCAAGAGAACCTGGTACTTGTGGAATTGCAGCAGCTTCTGCACCTTCTAGTTCGTAAAGATCTTTATCAACTGGCAATGGTGGTTCGATTTTGTTTTGAATTCCATCTAGTCCGGCCATAAGCATTGCAGCAAATGCTAGATATGGATTTGATGATGGATCCGGGCAACGGAATTCGATTCGCTTTGCCTTTGGATTCGAACCAGTAATTGGAATACGAATACATGCCGAACGGTTACGCGCTGAGTAAACAAGGTTTACTGGTGCTTCATAACCAGGAACTAAGCGGTGATATGAATTTACTGTTGGGTTTGTGAATGCAAGCAGTGAAGGTGCGTGCTTGAGCAATCCACCAACATACCAACGTGCCATGTCAGATAGATCGCCGTATCCCTCACCGAAAAACAGTGGCTTGCCATCTTTCCAAAGAGATTGGTGCACGTGCATACCCGAACCATTATCACCATAGAGTGGTTTTGGCATAAATGTTGCAGTCTTGCCATTTTCCCACGCAGTGTTCTTAATGATGTACTTAAATTTCATTACATCATCGCCGGCATTGAGAATGTCACTGAAGCGATAGTTAATTTCCATTTGACCCGCAGTACCAACTTCGTGGTGTGCGCGTTCAACTAGTAAACCAACTTTGCCAAGATTCATGACCATTTCATCACGGAGATCTGCAAACTGATCTGTTGGAGAAACTGGGAAGTAACCACCCTTGATCCGTGTGCGATAACCGCGGTTAGGAGTTCCATCGGCGTCATATTCAGCGCCTGTGTTCCATGCACCTTCGTAGGAATCAATGTGGTGGTAGGACTCGTGCATGTCTGTCTTAAATCGAATTGCATCAAAGACATAGAACTCAGCTTCTGGCGCGAAGAAAGCAGTATCTGCGATTCCTGTTGATTGAAGGTACTCAACGGCTTTACCAACTACACCGCGAGGATCGCGACTATACGGTGAGTTATCAACTGGATTGTGAACGCTAAATAAAATAACGAGTGTTTTCTCTTTGCGAAATGGGTCAACGAATGCGGAACCAGGAACTGGTAACAATTTCATATCTGACTCATGAATTGCTTGGAAGCCTCGAATCGAAGAACCATCAAACATGAGTCCTTCTGTAAAGACTGCTTCATCGAAAGATTCAACTGGCACATTGAAGTGGTGTTGAATTCCAGGAAGGTCAATAAAGCGAACGTCGATTAATTTGACGTCTTCCTTTTTAATAAATGCAAAAATTTCTGCAGAGTTCTTAAACATTTTTCTCCCAGTTGAAGTTAATCGCAACATTGCGCACCGCTTCGTCGAGGGCGCTTGAGCAAAGGTTACGAGTTAAAGGTGAAAAAGGCATAACCCACGTGTTACGTCCATGTTACGAATTGCAGGCCTCAAGGCTCAGGTTAGGCTTATGGCATGCACGGAGACGTTAGTTTGGCCAGACGTATGGCCGCCATCACCCTGGATTGGTTAGCGAGCTATCTCATTGCAATTGTGTTTTTTAGCGGTTCTGGAACCTTCTTGGAACGCACTGCTCATGCCGGCGTTCCAGCGCTGATCATTTTTTTTATTGAGTATTTTCTATTAATTGCGTTACAAGGCGCATCTGCTGGGCACAGGATTTTTAGAATGAAAATTGTAAATTTCTACAATGGAGGCCGACCAACAATTCTTCAGGCTCTTATACGCAGTTTGCTCATGGTTATTGTGATTACAGCAGTTACTTACGATGAAAATGGACGAGGAATTCACGAACGACTAAGTAAAACAAAGATTATTTTGAACAATTAGCGAATACTGATTAGCGAATACGTACACCTTTTGGAAGTGGACCCTTTGGAATAGGCATTGACATGCCACCAACGGCTTTTAAGCGTGCACGTACTTCTCGCATCTGATGCGCAGATAATTTTTTAGGAAGTTTCGCCAGGTGTTTTTGTAGCTTTCGGATAGAAACTTGTCCTTGCAAATCGCCAACAATGACTTCAGTAATTGGTACGCCGGGTGCAAAGCGTTCAGTTTTTCTACGCTCTTCGATCAACATTACTTTGATGCCTTGAGAACCTTCACCGACTAGAACAATTCCGGCACGACCAACACTTCTATGAACCATGTCCTGATTACGTGCTACCGCAACTGCTGGAGTAGTTGTCCAACCTTTACGAATTGCCATCAAAACTGATGCACCAGCGCCGATCTGACCTTCAATTGACGAGTAAGCAGCGGTAGATGCTTGTCGTGTAAAGAAAAACATTGCAGCAAGTAGTGCCACAGGAAGTGAAACGAAAGCCAAATAAATTGGATGATTAAGGGCGAAGCCAATACCAATACCAATTGCCCATACAACGATGAACACTGCAATGAGCGCAAAGGCAATCCATGGTTTAACACTCTTCGTGACTGAATAAGCATCTCTAAAAGTCTGAAAGCGCGGAGTCTTAACGCTCGCTTCTTTATTCTTATTTCGTTTGAACATACTCATAAGTTTAGTGGGGCAGGGGCCGTACCGCCAAGACGCACTGGCGCCCAACGTTGGCCCTGATGGCTATCTGGATACTCTTCCTGCACTTTATTTAGGCTGGAGAGAAGTACATTGCGGAGTTGGTTTTCCCCAGCATCTGCATCGCAATCTTTCGCAAAATGAAGTGGCTCACTAAATGAAACTGTGATTGGAACACTTTTTCTTAACAAATTCTTTTTAACGCCCTTCGTCCAAACTCTCTGGCTGCCCCAAATAACTGTTGGAATTACGGGGACACCGGCGGCCATTGCAAGACGAACTGCGCCAGATTTGAGACCTTTGATTTCAAAGCTGGTAGAAATTGTTCCTTCAGGAAATATTCCAATAATTTCACCTTTACGTAGTGCGCGAAGCGCTGCGACAAAAGAGGCAGAACCATTTGCTCGATCAACATTTATATGATGCATTCCGCGCATCAGTGGTCCCGCTAATTTATTATCGAATATCTCTTTCTTAGCCATGAAGCGCACATAACGATTTTT
Source organism: Actinomycetota bacterium (assembly GCA_009699825.1). GTDB lineage: Bacteria > Actinomycetota > Actinomycetes > Nanopelagicales > Nanopelagicaceae > Planktophila. The sequence goes on along the minus strand of WLNM01000025.1, from coordinate 1,571 downwards.
AGGAAGTACCGCTGTTCCAACGATTGCAAAATCTAAATATCCAATGTGGTTAATGGCAAGAATCGCGCCACCTTCTTGTGGAATATTTTCTACTCCTGAAAAAGCGAATCGAAGGTCTAGATATTTCCAAAAAGATTTAATTGCGACTACAACAGGCGGATAAACAAGATCAGCCACGCGAAGCACCAGTTTTTGCAGCCATTGCTTCTTTGTATAGACGGCCAGCACGATAACTGGAGCGAACTAGGGGACCACTCATAACACCCAAGAATCCAATCTCTTTTGCCTCTGTCGCAAGTTCAACAAACTCTTCTGGTTTAACCCAACGTTCGACCGGATGATGGCGATTCGTGGGACGTAAATACTGTGTAATTGTGATGAGGTCACAGCCTGCACTTCGTAAATCTACGAGTGCTTGCGAAATCTCTTCGCGGGTTTCTCCAAGACCTAAAATTAAGTTGGATTTTGTTATTAATCCGAAGTCACGTGCCATGGTGATCACTTTCAGTGATTTTTCATAGGTAAAAGCTGGTCTAATGCTTTTGAAGATGCGAGGCACAGTTTCTAAGTTATGGGCAAAAACCTCTGGCTTGGTTTCAAAGATTTGATTGAGTAACTCCGCATTTGCATGAAAATCTGGAGCGAGCATTTCCACTCCGCATCCAGGATTTAATTCATGCACCTTGCGAATTGTTTCTGCATAAAGCCATGCACCTTCATCTTCGAGATCATCTCTGGTGACACCAGTAATTGTTGCGTATTTCAAGCCCATAGTTTTTACAGATTCAGCAACTTTGCGTGGTTCCTCGAGATCTATTGGATCTGGTTTGCCGGTATCGATATTACAAAAGTCGCATCGACGAGTGCATTTTTCTCCGCCAATTAAAAATGTAGCTTCTTTATCTTCCCAACACTCAAAAATATTTGGACAAGCCGCTTCCTGGCACACGGTGTGCAAACCTTCGGATTTAACGAGAGATCGAAGACGTGTGTATTCAGGTCCCATATTTGCACGCGTTTTAATCCACTCGGGTTTACGTTCAATTGGCGTCAGAGCATTACGTGCTTCGATTCGAATCATCTTGCGACCCTCAGGGGCGATTGTCATGCGCTCACCTTAACCAACGTTGAAAGGAGATTGCGTTCTAAAATTGGCAATACCTCTGCAGGAGCAATCTCACGATTTAACTCTTGCGCCATTGAAGTCACTTCGGCATCTGAAATTCCACATGGAATGATTTGAGAAAATGCTTCGAGACTAGGATTTACGTTAAGAGCAAAACCGTGCATAGTCGTCCCTTTTGCGACGCGGATCCCAATTGCCGCAATTTTGCGGGGATTAACATCATCCTTGATCCACACACCAGAACGACCTTTGATTCGCTGTACCTGTAATCCAAATTCATTACATGTGTCGATGAGTGCGCTTTCAATTTCGCGTACAAAGCCAACTAATTCAGTCGGTTTAGAAAGTCTAAGAATTGGGTAACCGACAATTTGTCCGGGTCCATGCCATGTAATTTTTCCACCGCGATCAACGTTAATAACTGGTGTTCCATCCGATGGGCGTT
>WLNM01000024.1 GCA_009699825.1 Actinomycetota bacterium | reverse complement strand
TTCTTTCGCGGCGATACCGCTCACGCATTTGTGCTTTATCTTTCATCGCAAATCCCCTAGAAATCTAGTTACTACAAGTATGGTGTGATTATGGCAGAGCAGATGCGCGTGGATGAGTTTCTCAGTTCATTATTGGGAATTTGTCACCCGCTTGAGCCACTTGATTTACCGTTACTAGATGCACATGGCGCGACACTGGCTGAAGATATCTATGCAGGCGACAGATTAGTTTTACGCGCCAACAGTCGTATTCGTTCTACGCAGATTGGTTTAGCAGCATCAATTGGGCTAGACCACCTTCCCACTCGACCACATCCACGAGTTGTAATTTTGTCCGCAGGCCCTGATTTAGTTGAACCAGGACGATTACTTAAAGCTGATGAAGAATTCGAAACTAATTCTTGGTTGCTCACAACTGCTGTTCGCGAAGTTGGTGCTATTGGATATCGCGTGCACTCGATTCCCGATGACGAAGAAGAACTCTTAGCGGTTATTGAAGATCAATTAGTACGAGCGGATCTCATTGTCATTAGTGGCGAACGCAATGATGATTCCTTTGATCTCATAACTCGCACACTTCAAAAAATGGGTGAAATTTCAACTTTAGATCTGGCAATTGAAAATAGTGGGCGTCACAATTATGGTCAGATTGGTCCAGACAAAACCCCCGTTGTCACACTGCCAGGTGATCCCATTAATGCATATATTTCATTTGAGCTTTTCGTGCGACCAATGATTCGTACGATGCTTGGAGCATCGACAATTCATCGCCCATCAGTTAAAGCAAAACTTGAGAAAGCAATTACCTCAACCTCAGGCACTCGTTCATATGTGCGCGCAATACTTTCCGAAGATGCAAGTTCTGTACGAGCACTCGAGATTCAAGATGAAATTTCAACTCTCTCAGATGCTAATTCCTTTATTGCACTCAGTGAGAAAGATGAAACTATTGAAGCCGGTGCATCTGTCAATGTTGTCGTACTTGAGCGGCGATACATTTAAATGCGTGAACATTCCTGGCCGATAACCCTTCGCGGTACAGAAATTTACTTAATGCCCCTTCGAATACGAGATAGAAAAAAGTGGCTAAACGTCCGAGCTGAAAATCGTGAATGGCTTTCCCCATGGGAGGCGACACTTCCATTTATTCCAGGAAGCGATGCAGAATCGTTACGTAAAGAGCTGCCATCATTTTTTAGATTAGTTCGCACACTTAACCACGAATCGCGTGAAGGTCGCTCCATATCTTTTGCCATATGGAGTGGAAATAATTTAATCGGCCAAATTTCTATGGGTGGCATAATTCTCGGTGCCTTACGTGGAGCGCACATTGGGTATTGGATTGATCGCGCATACGCTGGCCGTGGATATACAACACAAGCCGTAAACTTATTAACAGAGTATGGCTTTTCAGTCCTGGCGCTTCATCGCATTGAAATAAATCTACGTCCTGAAAATGCCGCATCACGTCGAGTCGCTGAAAAAGCAGGATATGTATTAGAAGGGGAACGCCCAAGGTATTTACATATTGATGGAGATTGGCGAGACCATATTTCATTTGTAAAGGAAAACCCATTAGTTAAGTAAAAAAGCAATGCAAAAACGCCACTCAAATACCCGATAGGTCCTATATCTGCCTCTATCTTTGTACATCATGGCTTCAGGACTTATTTATCTGGCAATCATTGGAATGTGGGTTGCCTATTTCTTGCCACGATGGATCCATGATAGAAATGAATTTTCGGGTAAATCTATTGAACGTTATAAGAGTGCACTTCGAGTAGTAGCAAATAGTTCTCCAGGTGGAAGTTCTGGATCTGGTGTTATTCATACAGATTTAGATCACGAAGCCAAAGTTGCACAAAGATTGATGCAAAGAAGAATATTTTTTATAATTTTAATTATTTCACTCCTTACAACAATCGTTGGTGGTCTAATGAATACTATGAAAATAACATTTACCCTCGTTCCACTTACAGGAATAATTATTTATATAGCACACGTGAGACGGCAAACAATCAGCGATAAGTTGTATACGCGTAGAATCAAGAACTTGCAAAAGAGTCAATCAGGTACATCAAGTACAAATCTCTCTGAAGTCGTTCATCACACGGCTCAAAAAGAACATTGGATTCCACTTTCAGAACGTGAATTATCTGGTGTTGTTATTTTGCCAAAAGGCACGGCTGAAAATCGTGGAGCTTGGCAACCTAATGACATTCCAGTTCCTACATATGTAAATGCACCTAAAGCTGTCACGCCGCGTCGGACAATAGATCTCACAATTCCAGGTCAATGGAGCGATGAACAAGAGCGCTTAGCACGCGAAGCACTTGCAGCAGCTACTCCATCACGTGATCAAGTATTCGATCAAGACTTAGCTGATGAAGCAGTTGAAAAACTTAATCGCTCACGTGCTGCAAACGAATAATTCAAATCCAGGAAGAAAACCACATTCTCATCTGCCATTGTGCATATGTGATTACCTCGCCTAAATAAAGCGGCAAAAAGTAGAGAAAATTTAGGAAAACGACGGCCACGAACCCAAGAACTATCACTTGAGCATTCGCTGGGTTTTTGCTTTTATCAATAAATAGTTTCGCACAATAAATTATTGCTAAAATCAAAAATGGTTCAAAAACTATCGAATAGAAGTTGAAAACTGTCCGCTTTGGAAAGAAGAACCAAGGCAGATATCCAGCAATGACTCCGAGCAAAATAAAACTCAAATTACTATCGATCTTACGTTTATAAAGCTGCCAAAACCACAATCCAATAAGAACTAAAAATGCAATTGTTGCGATCCACCACAAAGCAGGGGTTCCCAAAGCTAAAACTTCTTGTGCACAATTTTTACTCCCGCACCCTTGCGGAGACTCATAAAAGAATGATGTTGGTCTTCTCATAATTAACCATCCCCATGGATTGGCTTGGTACGAGTGTTTTTCAATCAATGATGTATGAAAGTCCAACATTTGTTTGTGATAGTAAATCAGGGAGCTAATTGGATTGGATGCGTATGTTCGATCCCAACCACGATCACTTGCAAACCAACCTGCCCAGGAAAATACATAGATTGTGAGTGGCAGAAATCCAAACTGCACAACACGAAGGCCAAGGGGACGTAGAGATTCCTTAACAGAATTCGCTCTTACTAATTTGTACACAGCGACGGCGCCAAAAAGGGCCATGAAATAAAGAGCACTCCATTTAGTTGCAAGTGCCAACCCGAAGAAAAAACCTGCATGCCAATACTGTTGCCTGAACCAGAAATATGCAGCAATTAAAATAAAAAGTGTGAGAAAAAGATCAAGTAATGCTGTTCGAGAATGAACTAGTAAAAAGCCATCACAGGCCATTAGTGCAGCTGTAACAGCGGTTAAAAAGGGTGAATAAAATAATTCATGCGCAAGGCGAGCAGCAATAAGAATAACTAATGTTCCTGCGATCGCGGCCGTGATTCTCCAGCCAAATTCATTGTCTCCAAAAATTTTGATTCCGAGTGCTATGCACCATTTTCCAACTGGTGGATGCACAACGAACTCTGGCTTTGAACCTGCAACTTCGACTCCATATTTTAAGTAATCGCGTGCACCATCAACGTAATACACCTCATCAAATACAAAGCCTTTTGGATTGCCCAGGTTAATGACGCGCAGGAAAAATGCACCAATAGCGATAAGAATTGGTGCAGCGCTTGCGATCACAGAGATAGCGTATCTGAGCGGAATAACTGAGATGATTACGCCATGGCTCTTATTTTGGCAGCAACTCCACTTGGTAATCCAAAGGATGCTTCAGCGCGTCTCATGGATGCAATTGCAACTGCCGATGTAATTGCAGCAGAAGATTCACGTCGATTTCATAGATTGGCATCAGACCTCAATGTGACTTTTGTAGGCAAAGTAATTTCTTTTTTTGACGGAAACGAAGAAGAACGGACCCAAGAAATATTGGAGTACCTTCGCGTTGGCAAAAATGTTTTAGTTGTCAGCGACGCAGGAATGCCAACAATTAGCGATCCTGGTTTTAGATTAGCTCGTGATGCATCTGCTGAAAATATTGTGGTGCAAGTTTTGCCAGGTCCATCTGCCGTAACAATGGCAGTTGCTTTGTCTGGATTACCAACTGATCGTTTTTCATTTGATGGTTTTCCACCACGTACATCAGGTGCGCGAAAGAAGTTTTATGAATCTTTACGATTTGATGAGCGCACACTTGTTTTTTTTGAGGCACCTCATCGCCTAGAAGAATCTCTTGCCGATGCAGTTATCTCTTTTGGTTTTGATCGCAAAGCAGCAATCTGTCGAGAAATGACTAAACATTATGAACAAACAATCCGTGGAGATTTAGCGCAACTTCTTGATTGGTCCCAGAAGAATGAAGTCCTGGGTGAAATTACATTAGTAATTGGTGGGGCAGAAGTGGACGCAAAATCAGTGACAACGAATGCAATGGTTTTGCGAGTTCAAGAATTTGAATTAGCTGGCATGGATCGCAAGGGTGCAATTGCTGCTGTAGCCGAAGAATTCTCACTTCCAAAGCGTTCGGTTTATGCCGCCGTTGTAGATGCTAATAAGATGGGCAAATGAGCAACGTGAGCGATAAATCCTTTTATCTCACCACGCCTATTTACTATGTAAATGATGCTCCACATATTGGTCATGCATATACGACTGTTGCCGGCGATGTACTTACGCGCTGGCATCGCCAACGTGGTGAATCTGTTTGGTTCTTAACCGGAACAGATGAGCACGGACAGAAGGTTATGCGCACTGCCGAACAAAATAACGTTGCACCGCAAGCGTGGGTAGATCGTTTAGTTGCAGAATCATGGAAACCGAATTGGGAAGCACTAAACATTGCAAATGATGATTTTATTAGGACGACAGAAAAACGACACACCGAACGCGTACAAAAATTCCTGCAAGGATTAAAAGATTCAGGGCACATTTATTCTGGAAAATATGAAGGTCCATATTGCGTCGGTTGTGAAGAATTTAAATTACCTGGCGATTTAATTGATGCAGATGGCGAAAAACTCTGCCCAATTCATAGCAAACCAATCGAGCTTGTTAATGAAGAAAATTGGTTCTTTAAACTCTCTGATTTTGCTCAACCACTCATTGATCACTACAAGAAAAATCCAGAAGCTTGCCAGCCAGAGAGTGCGCGCAATGAGGTGCTCTCTTTCCTCGAAGGCGGCGTATCTGATCTTTCAATTTCGAGATCTACATTTGATTGGGGAATTCCAGTTCCGTGGGATACCAAACAGGTTGTCTACGTTTGGTTTGATGCACTCTTAAATTACGCAACTGCTGTAGGACTCACGGATGCACCTGATTCAGATGGTGGCAAAAAGTTTGTGCAAACATGGCCGGCAGATGTTCACCTTGTTGGAAAAGATATCTTGCGATTTCACGCAGTTATCTGGCCGGCAATGTTGATGGCCGCAGGTCTTGCAGTTCCAAAGAAAGTTTTTGCACATGGCTGGCTTCTAGTCGGTGGCGAAAAGATGAGTAAGAGCAAACTCACCGGAATTGCACCAAGTGATATCACGGACCACTTTGGTGTTGATGCTTTTAGATATTACTTCTTGCGTGCAATCCCATTTGGATCAGATGGATCATTTTCATGGGAAGACATGAGCGCTAGGTACACAAGTGAATTGGCCAATGACTTCGGAAATTTAGCATCACGTCTTGCTGCGATGATCGAAAAATACTGCGATGGAAAACTTCCGCAAGTTGCTCATGACATGGCACTTGAAGAAGCACTCTCTAAGACGGTTTCTAAGGCAGATCAAGCAATGTGCGACTTAGATTTCCAAGGTGGCATAAACGCAATTATGGATTTCTGCAAACGAGTCAATGGCTACGTCACCGAAAAAGAACCGTGGATTCTTGCAAAAGACCCAGCAAATAAAGTTGTTCTTGAAGAAGTTCTGTACAACACAGCTGAATCATTACGTGCACTCGCAGTTCTGCTCAATTCTGTAATGCCAACAACCTGCGAAATTCTTTGGCAGAGCCTTGGTGCACAGGATGCTCTTGGAACTCTTGCGTCACAAAAAATTTCATCTGTCGCAACGTGGGGACAACTACCCCCGGGCGCTCATGTAACTAAGACTCCAGTTTTATTTCCACGTCTTGAATCTGCTGAGTAAAACCTGTGGTAGATCGTCATAATCGCGACCTCGATCGCATTCCAGCACCGCAACCTGAGCCTCTTGCTGTTGCAACTGTTGATTCACATGCACATCTAGAAATTGTTACAAATGCAGCACCGGATTCGGATGAAGTACGTAAAGTTTTAGATGATGCGCGCGATGCCGGAATAGATCGCGTTGTACAAGTTGGTTATTCCGCCGAGCAATCACAGTGGTGCGTAGATGCTGCCCAACATTGGAAAGGCAGAGTGCTTGCAGCTGTTGCTCTGCATCCCAACGAAGCTCCGGTTGTAGAAGATCTCGAACATGATTGGTCAATCATTGCAAAACTTGCAGAGCATCCTCGTGTCAGAGCTATTGGCGAAACTGGATTAGATTATTTTCGAACCCCACCAGAGTTACGCAAGAGACAACAAGAGTCCTTTAAATGGCATATTGAATTAGCGAATAAACATAATAAAGCTTTAGTTATTCATGACCGCGATTCACACGATGATGTGTTGTCAGTTTTGCTCGAAGTAGGGGCTCCAGAAAAAACAATTTTTCACTGCTTCTCAGGTGATTTAGAGATGGCAAAAGTTTGCGTAGAACGTGGCTACATACTCTCCTTTGCTGGCACGTTGACATTTAAGAATGCACCGCAATTGCGAGAAGCAGTCAAAATTGTTCCAGACGATCAGTTACTCGTTGAAACAGATTCACCATTTTTAGCGCCAACACCGCATCGTGGAGCACTTAATACACCTGCTCAAATCGCAAATATTGTCAGAGCAATGGCAGATGAGAGAAATGTTAGTGATTCAGAACTTGCAACAACGTTAAGCAATAACGCTGAACGTATCTTTGGTTCATTTGCATGACTTTACTCGGCGCAGCCCAGATACGTGAGATAGCAGAAGAACTAGGAATCAAACCTGCTAAATCACTGGGACAAAACTTCGTCATTGATGCAAACGTCTGCAGAAAAATTGTTAGAACTGCTGGAGTTACGAGTTCAGATGTCGCATTAGAAATTGGACCGGGATTAGGTTCGCTGACGTTGGCGTTGCTGGAGGAAGCTAAATCAGTGATAGCTGTTGAAATTGACGAACGCTTAGCAATGAGATTGCCACAAACAATCGAAACCCATAATGAAAGTTCAGCAACTTTCACCGTTATTCATCAAGATGCGTTTCACCTTCAATCATTGCCTGAATCACCAACTGTGTTGGTCGCAAATTTGCCATACAACGTTTCAGTCCCAGTATTGCTTCACTTTTTAGAAAAGTTTCCAACCCTTAAATCTGGTGTTGTAATGGTCCAGGCTGAAGTTGCAGATCGCTTGGCTGCAAAACCGGGTTCAAAGGAGTACGGAATTCCATCTGTAAAAGCTGCATGGTGGGCAGATTTAAGTGGTGCAGGTTCGATATCACGTTCTGTTTTTTGGCCAGTGCCCGGAGTTGATTCAAAACTTGTTACATTCACTCGTCATCAACCAATGGGCGATGAAATATTGCGAAAGAAAGTGTTTATATTAATTGATGCCGCTTTTGCCCAGCGTAGAAAAATGTTGCGCTCAGCACTTTCAAGTATTTACGGTTCCTCTGGTGCTGCTGAAAAAGTACTCATCGAAGCCGGAATCGATCCGACACTTCGGGGCGAATCTCTCTTGGTTAATGATTTTTGTACAATCGCACGATTAGGGTTTTAGCGTGCCAATTAGATCTGTGACTGTGCGAGTGCCAGCAAAAGTTAATTTGCAGCTTTCAGTTGGTCCCCGTGAAACGGATGGGTATCACCAACTCGTTACAGTCTTCCAAGCAATATCAATTTTTGATGATGTAACAGTAAAAATTGGCGAACAAGGCTCTGGTATTCATCTAAGCGTCTCTGGCGATCAAGTTCATGGAGTTCCAACAGATGCATCAAATCTAGTTGTAGAGGCTGCCCAATTAATCGCAAGCAAGTTTGAAATTGATATTGATGCACACATTGATATTAAAAAATCTATTCCAGTGGCCGGTGGCATGGCGGGTGGAAGCGCGGATGCAGCCGCGGCAATTGTTGCCATTGATGAGTTATATAAATTAGAAATGACTCGCGATGAGATGCATGAAGTAGCAGCGCAATTAGGTAGCGATGTGCCATTTTTGCTCAGTGGTGGAACAGCTATCGGACAAGGAAGAGGCGATCAACTCACCGCTGCACTTTCTCGCGGTACTTACCATTGGGTTTTAGCGCTTTCTAGTGTGGGGCTTTCAACACCTGCGGTATACAGCGAATGTGATCGATTACGTCAAGGTTTAGAAATTAGTGAGCCACAAATTAGTGATGCGTTAATGCAAGCTCTATTAGCCGCAGACCCAAAAGCAGTTGGAAATTTATTGGTTAATGATTTACAGCCGGCGGCATGTTCACTGCGACCAGCACTTCGTTTAATCCTTGATGTTGGACAAGAGTATGGAGCGTTGGGTGCAATTGTTTCTGGATCAGGGCCAACAGTTGCATTTTTGGTTTCAGATGAAGAACACGGTCTGGATTTAGCAGTTGCACTTAGCGCATCTGGAGTTGTTGGAAGTGTTACTCGGGCATTCGGCCCAGTTCATGGTGCCAAAATTATCGAGTCACATTAAATTTCATCTTCAAATTGCGCAGCAATAGTGCTGAGCAATCGAGCAAGCTCTTTCTTTTCATCACTAGATAACGCTGCCAAGAAATTTCTTTCACGACCCAATAATTCTTCCATGGCTGCATCAACTGCACGTACGCCAGCTTTTGTCAGAGTTACTAATGAGCCACGACCATCACTGGGATCTTGCTTTCGTGTAATGAGTTCGAGTTCTTCGAGTCGATCGAGTCGATTTGTCATCGTTCCACTTGTCACAAGTGTTTCTTGCATCAATTGACTTGGTGAGAGTTGATATGGCGCACCCGCACGACGAAGTGATGCTAAAACATCGAATCCCCAAGTATCTAAATCTGCGAATGCATTACGTCTTTCAATATCTAAGTGACGAGAAATTCGAGTGATGCGACTGAGGACTCCTAGTGGAGATAAATCCAGATCTGGACGCTGTGCCTTCCACGCGGCGATGAGGCGGTCTACTTCATCACGCATTTTCGCCTCACTTTCCAAAAGTATTTATAAAAATTTCTCGCTTAAGGCAACTTTAGTGGTCGAAAGTACTGGTGCCGATAAGGGAGAATATAGGTTCCGCCATTGTGTAGTGGCTAGCACATGGGCCTTTGAAGCCCAGGGTCCAGGATCGATACCTGGTGGCGGAGCATGACGCCACCAAAGGGCACCGACTCATCACTTGAGTGCGCGATTATCCTTGCCGCCGGCGAAGGAACGCGAATGAAATCATCGTTGCCAAAAGTTTTACATGAGGTCGCAGGGCGCACTTTAGTTGGACATGTTTTGCATGCAGTGCACGGACTTTCGCCTCAACAAATAAGAGTTGTTGTTGGTTCTAGCCGCGAAAAAGTTGAAGAACATGTTGCATCAATTTCGCCAAAAGCTGTCACAGTATTTCAAGAAAAACGTGGTGGAACCGGTCATGCAACACAGTTAGCACTTGCCGGAATTTCTCCTAAAGGCTCTGTACTTGTTTTAGCTGGCGATACTCCATTGCTTACCACGCAATCACTCGCACAATTGATTTCATTTCATCACAATGGTGGATTTAGTGCATCTGTTATGACAGCAGAGCATCCAGATCCAACTGGATACGGACGCATTATTCGCGCTGATGATGGCTCATTACTTCGTATTGTTGAAGAAAAAGATGCAACAGATTCTGAAAAGATTATCTTCGAGGTTAATTCAGGAGTTTATATATTTGATGGGGCACTACTTGCTTCGGCAATCACAAAACTAACGGACAGTAACGCTCAAGGCGAACTCTATTTAACCGATGTTCTCGAAATCATGCGAGAAGCAGGCGGAGAAGTTGCAGCAGCCCTTATCGATGATTATGTTGAAACACTCGGAGTAAATGATCGTGAGCAACTTGCTGAAAGTGGAGCATATCTACGCGATCGAATTAACAGTGATTTGATGCGAGCCGGTGTGACAATTACAGACCCAACCACAACATGGATTGATGCAACAGCTAGTATTGAAAGCGATGTCACTATTTATCCGGGGTCAGCGATTCTGGGTACTACAACAATCAAGTCAGGTGCTGTCATTGGTCCACGCACAACGCTTGAATCGTGCACAATCCTTGAAGGCGCTCGCGTCATCGAATCAAATTGCTTTGAGTCAACCATTGGAAAAGATGCACAAGTTGGTCCTTATTCGTACTTACGCAAGGGAACAAAACTTGGTACGGGTTCAAAAGCTGGAGCATTTGTTGAGATTAAAAACTCAACTGTTGGTGATGGATCCAAGATTCCGCACCTTTCCTATGTAGGGGATGCAAAAATTGGCGAAGGTACAAATATTGGCGCTGCAACGGTATTTGTTAATTACGATGGCGTTGAAAAACACGAAACAATCGTTGGTGACCATGTTCGAATCGGAAGCGATTCAATGTTGATTGCGCCAGTAACAATTGGTGACGGGGCCTATACCGCTGCCGGATCTGTGATTTCTGAAGATGTCCCACCTGGCGCTATCGGAGTTGGTCGATCACGCCAGCGAAATGTCTTAGGCTGGGTCTTGCGCAAACGTTCTGGCACAAAATCTGCTGAAGCTGCTGCGCGTCATGCTGGAAGTGAAAACGGACATAAGAGAGGCTAAGCCCCATGAGCGAACTCCGTCTGGCATCTGAAAAACGGTTAAGACTTTTTTCAGGCCGCGGATTTCCGGAGTTAGCCGAAGAAGTTGCGCAAGAACTCGGTG
>WLNM01000023.1 GCA_009699825.1 Actinomycetota bacterium | reverse complement strand
TGGAAATCTTTGCCGTTGCACTGGTTACCAAAATATCGTCAAGGCAGTTCTTTGGGCTGCTGAAAAAATGCGCGCGGAACTCAACTAGGTCGGGGAGCATAAAAAAATGAGATTAGACGAAATCAAAATTGGCGGAATGGGTGCAAGCCGTCGCCGAGTTGAAGATAACCGTTTCATTCGTGGTAAAGGCAATTATGTAGATGACATCGTGCTACCAGGCATGCTTCATATGGAGATCTTGCGAAGCCCAGTTGCACATGCACGCATCAAGTCAATTGACACAACCGCTGCATGGGATGTGCCGGGTGTACGTATGGTGCTCACAGGCGAAATGATGGCTGCACGTAACCTCGCATGGATGCCAACACTTTCTTATGACACAGCAGCAGTTCTTGCAACAGATAAGGTGCGTTTCCAGGGCCAAGAAGTCTGTGCGGTCATTGCAGATGACCCATACATCGCAAAAGATGCATGCGGAAAGATTGTCGTTGATTACGAAATTTTGCCTGCCATTGTAAATCCAGTTCAAGCAGCAGCATCAGATGCTGTTCAAATTCGCGATGATAAAGCTGGCCAAGTTGGCAACAAAGTTTTTGACTGGGAAATCGGTGACAAGGCTCGTACAGACAAAGCATTTGCGGATGCAGATGTGGTCTCAAAGATCGAACTTCACTACCCACGTACGCATCCATCTCCAATGGAAACTTGCGGATCAATTGCTGATTACGATCGCGCGACAGGAAAATTGACGGTCTACATGACATCACAGGCACCACATATTGTGCGTGCAGCTGTTGCAATGGTTGCAGAACTTCCTGAACAGAATATTCGAATCGTCACACCAGATATTGGTGGCGGTTTCGGAAATAAGGTTCCAATTTATCCAGGTTATGTCATCGCAATTCTCGCTTCAATCTTGACTGAAAAGCCAGTGAAGTGGATTGAAGATAAGACAGGCAACTTGGTCTCAACTGGCTTTGGTCGCGATGTGTACCTCAAGGGCGAGATGGCGCTACGCAAGGATGGAAAAATCCTCGGTGTTCGCATGAACACAATCTCAGACCACGGAGCATTCTTCGCCGATGCACAGCCAAGTAAGTTCAAGATTGGTCTGATGCACTCAGCATTTGCGTGTTATGACATTCCAACGGCACATATGTTTGCAACAGGTTATTACACCAACAAAGCTCCAGGTGGAGTTGCATACCGTTGTTCATTCCGTGTTACTGAAGCAATGTTCTTCCAAGAACGAATGGTGCAGGCAGCAGCTGATGATCTAGGTATGGATCAAGCAGAGTTCCGCCGAGTTAACTTCGTAAAAGATGAACAGCATCCTCACCGCACAGCATTTGGATTCCTTACTGACTCAGGTCAATATGAGAAGTGCTTAGATATCGGATTGGAAGCAATTGGGTACAAGAACTTCGCTGCAGAGAAAGCAGAAGCTGCAAAGCGCGGACGCCTTCTTGGTATCGGAATCTCTGTAATGACTGAACCACTCGGTGCAGGTAATAGCCGTGAGTACGACATCTTGGGTATCAAGATGTTTGACTCTGCAGAACTTCGCATCCACATGTCAGGTAAAGCACTCTTGCGTACAGGTTCACGTGGACAGGGAACCGGTCACGAAACAACATGGGCGCAAATTGTTGCTCACGAACTTGGAATACCTGCAGATGACATCCTTGTTGAAGAAGGCGATACAGATACAGCGCCATTTGGTATGGGTACATATGCATCACGTTCTACACCAGTAGCCGGCGCAGCAATTGCGATGGTTGCTCGTAAAGTTCGCGCTAAAGCTCGCAAACTTGCTGCTCACCTTCTTGAAGTATCCGAAGAAGATATCGAGTGGGAACTAGGTCGCTTCTACGTTCGCGGAAATCAAGAACGTGGTGTGACAATTCAAGATTGCGCAATGGCTGCATATAGCAACATGCCAGATGGAATGGAACCAGGACTGGAGAACGTTGCTTACTACGATCCTCCAAACCTCACATGGCCATTTGCTTGCTACATCGCAAAAATTGAAATTGATCCCGATACAGGCGTGTGGGATGTATTGCAATTCGTTGCAGTAGATGACTGTGGTGTTCGCATCAATCCAATGATTGTTGAAGGACAAATCATGGGCGGTCTCACCGAAGCTTATGCAATGGCAAATATGCAGTACCAAACTTATGATGAAGAAGGAAACATCATCGGCGGTAACTACATGGACTTCTTGCTTCCAACAGCGTGGGAAACTCCAGGCTTTGAACTCTACGAAGTTGTTACACCGTGCCCACACCATCCAATTGGTGCAAAGGGTGTTGGTGAATGTGCAACTGTTGGTGGACCAGCAGCATTCGTTAATGCTGTTATGAACGCTCTGCACGAAAAGGGTATTCGTAACATCGATATGCCGTTGATGCCTAACCGCGTATACGAAGCTCTCACAACAGGCAAAGATGTTTACGGTATGCCACCAGTACGTAGCGGCAACTAACTAATGTCTTTCAATCCAGTCGAAGGCATGGGCGTCATGGAGCGCGCAGTTGAACTCACAAATAGCGGTGAATCATTTGTGATGGCAACTGTCGTGTGGCGCCAAGGCCCTTCTTCTGGACAGAGTGGATCACGAGCAATCATTACTTCAGATGGAAAATTACATGGATGGATTGGCGGAGCATGTGCCGAGCCAGTCCTTATCCGTGAAGCCAAAAAAGTTATGGACTCTGGAAAAGCTCAATTGATTTGGCTTGGTCAAGAAGCAGATTTCAAAGGAATGCATGTTCCAGATGGCGTCATGACAGTTCCAATGGCGTGCCAGAGTGAAGGTGCTCTTCAAATTTATGTGGAGCCAGTTCAATCATCACCACAATTAACAATTGTGGGGCGCTCGCCAATGGCCATCACTCTTAAACAATTAAGTGAAGTTCTCAACTGGAGAGTTTCATTGATTGATTTTTCTGATTTTACAACGTCAATGATTTCTAACTCATCAGTGGTCATCATTGCAACACAGGGTCACGGTGACGAAGAAGCGACAGAGGTAGCTCTTCCTGCAAATCCTGCTTATCTCGGTGTAGTTGCATCACGTAAGCGCGGTAAAGCAGTTCTAGATTATTTGGTAGATCGCGGATTTACATCTACGCAGATTGAAAAGATAAAGCTTCCTGCAGGCTTGGACCTTGGTCACACAACTCACCGCGAAATGGCAGTCTCAATTCTTGCCGAGCTTGTGCAATTGCGCGCAAGCGGTGCGTTTTCACAACAATCAAAGAAAGCACTTCCGCTTCTAGAGACTCTGGAAGTTAAAGATTTGGTCTGCGGAATGACTGTTGCCGCTGAAAAATCAAATCGCCCATATGAATTTGAAGGAACAACGTATTACTTCTGCGCGCCAGGATGTCGTACGGCCTTTGAAAAAGATCCAACCTCGTTCATCAGCCAGGAGGCAAAATGCTAATCTCGCAAACGATAATAGTTGATCAACCGATCGACGATGTATGGAAATTCTTTGATGATATTCCTCAAGTAGCAGCGTGTATTCCTGGTGCTGACTTAACCGACAAACTTGGAACCGATCACTTCGGTGGAGATGTAATTATTTCTGCAGGTCCGGTAAAACTTGAGTTCGCAGGACAGGCAAAAGTTAAGAGTCGTGACAACGCTAAGAAAATAATCACAATTGATGCATCTGGTTCAGATAAGAAAGGTCGCGGAGAAGCACAAGCAGTATTAATCGCTGCACTTAATCCTGCAGCCGGTGGAACATCAGTAAAAATTTCACTTGACCTAACTGTGTCAGGTGCTGCTGCACAGTTTGGACGCGGTCTGATTGCTGATGTGACCGCAGTTTTAGTTGGTCAGACAGCCGGAAGTATGCAAGCGCGCATGAAGGCAATCGAAATGGGTCTTGATCCAAATACTGTTGGTGGCCCTAAGGCTGCAAGCGGTGTTGCAATTGCATTAACAGTTGTGAAGAACGCAGCCGCAAGAATTTTTGCTCGCTTCTTCCTTCCATATCAACCAGTAGCACGTCGATAACGAGAGAGAAAGGAAAACTAATGAGTCTATGGGGAATCGGTAATCTGGTTCTGTTAGTTGTCATCGTTCCAGTTCTCGTTGCATTGCTTAATGCGGTTCTTGGACCGCTAGAGCGCATTCGCGGAGCTGCAGATGATGCACTCAGTGGCGGAGTCGCTTTGATCGGCGAACTCAACACAACACCAGATTTGCTAGCTAAGACAGATAACGTCATCAAGGAAGTGGCTAACGGAGCAGTTCGTTATGCCGGTCCAGTTTCTAAGTTGCTGGGATAGGGGAGAGAAGATGCCACAACAAGCAGTATTTACTTTAATTCTTGCAACGCTAATCATTGCAGCGGCTGCACTTGGTTTATCACGTGTGATTCTGCACCTTCGCACAGTTGCTAAATCACTCGATGCGCTCGAAGGCGGAGTAGCAGTAATCGTTGCTAAGACTGCAACAGTTCCGGCTGTTGTTAATTCAGTAAACGCAAGCCTTAAGCCAGTACGCGACTTCGCGGAATCGATCTAAGGGGAGCGATCATGGACTTTACTAATCACACAGGTTGGCTCGTGGGTTACGTCATTGGAACAGTTGTTGTTCTAGTCGTTGTAGCTCTCGTTGTTCCAATCTTGCTCCTTGCTCACAAAATTGGTGGACAAGCAAAGCGCATTAATGCAGGTCTTGAAGGCGCAGTTGTTAATACAGCTGGTCTTAAGGGATTAAAGGTAACTATCGCATCGGCTACTGCGATTGTTGATGGCCTTCACCGTGGCCGTACGAAGTTGGGAGGCTAAGCAGATGGATTCAAATACTCACACACTCTGGGTACTAGCAAATATCCTTGGTGCTGTTGTAGTTGTGGCAGTTGCTGCGCTACTCACTATCTTGGTTCTTCTAGTTCGAGTTATAGATAAGCGAGTTGCACAAATTCGCGCAACGCTTACAGCTGCTAAGGCAAACACAGCCAACACCGAGTTGATTAATCAGACAGCGGCTGCAGTAGATGCAGTGCTTGCTGAAGGACTCGAACATCACTTATTCCTCGGACGTGTATTGGATAAGGTGCGCTCATGACAACTCTTCAACTATTTACAGTTATTGACATCGTTGCATTAATTGCAGGCCTAGCGATTTATCTTTTCATCGTTGGCCGTCAATTAGCTGCTGTTGCTTCAAAGTTAGAAGAAGCAGCTGATCTTGTCTGGGGCATCAAACACGATGCCGACACCATCGAACCAGGTCTCGAGCGCATTAACCGAACTGGTGGCGTTGTCGCTGGTGCGCTTCCACTTCTTTACGGCTTTGCTGAAGCAATCGTTGTTGGTGCAACATATGTACCAGAACCTGCGCACACTGCACCTAAGCCAAATTTCCCAGCAATGGGAACACGACGCTCACGTCTATTTGATGGCGTTGGCGTAAAGATCGATTAGTTATTTACTGGTCGCGATTATTTGGATCGCGACCAGTGGTCAATGGGTCGGTGAATGCATTTGAGTATTCGCCGATCCATTCGTCTTTCCATGCTTGATCATATTTCTCAAGATTGCAACTTGGTTCGTATACAGCCATTAATTCATGAGCAATCATTTCGCGGTGGCGTTCGGTTCCGCCCGGAATATCAAACCAACAAATATGTAGATTAAATTTGTTACCAGCTCGTGTAACCCATGATGCAGAACGTGGATGTTTTAAAGGGAAACCTTCGGTGCTTAAATCAGCGCTGTGCCCAACATAAATAATTGAAAACTCTTGCGGTTTATTCTCAGCATCATTGAGGCACATCACTGCATAGACAGCAGCAACTTTTGGAGCAGTCCACCCGGCAAGGGCGCGTGGCCCTTCAAAGGGATAACCGGCGAGTGAACCAAGACGAATCATTCTTCGATTGCGTCTTCCCAGTCTTGATCTTCAGACATTGTCTCTGCCTTAATGATTTCAAATGCTGGAAGGTTTGCCTTTTTAACAGCTTCATTAAATAGTTCCAGTGCAGCATCGACAGCGATATCAGAACTCGGAGCTTCAACGATTATTTGTGCTCCATAACCTGTTGTGCCGGCACCTGTAGCTAAGCCATTATAAATTGCAACGGCATCGGCAAGCTCTACTACCTCTTCGAGGGTAATAATGCGATCGCCTTCAGCAAAGATTGAAACGCTGAACTTCATTATCGTGATCCTTATCTGATTGTGACGAGCTTGCGACTGAATTCTTCCAGACTCTTAAGATTATGTCCTGATACAACTTCGTCGATAAATGGTTCGGCAATGATCATTCCCATCGATGTCGGAACATATGTGTCAGCATCTCCTCGATGAGGATTCATCCAAACAACTCTGTGAGCGATACGTGACAAAGCTTCCATAGATTTTGCCAAGGTTTCTGGGTCGCCGCGATCTAAACCATCAGAACAGATAACAACTATAGAACCTCGACCTACACGCCCACGGCCCCACTTCTTAAGAAATGTATTGATGGCATCACCTATTCGAGTACCACCTTCCCAATCCATCGCTTCAGTGCCGGCAAGTTCCATGGCTTGATCAGGGTTGCGACGTGAGAGCGAGCGAGTTACACGAGTTAGTCGTGTTCCGAAACAGAAAACTTCTACTTTTTGATTTGCACTGCGAGCAGAGTAAGCGAGCTGCAATAAATTTCTTGAATAATCAGCCATAGACCCTGAGATATCGAGAATAAAAACAATTGGCCGCAATTTTTCTTTTCTCTTTGTAAAGAAAATTTCACGATTTTCTCCCATTGCGCGCATATTTTCTCGAACTATCTTTCGCATATTTAATTTCTTGCCTTTGTTAGTTGAAATCAAACGGCGAGTTCTACGAATAGGTGGATTGAGTCGAATATTCGACATCATTTTGCGAAGTGCAGCGAGTTCTTGCGCAGTGCATTCATTAAAGGCTTTGTTGCGAAAGATCTCATGGCTAGCCGCCATAAATCCCATCTTGGTGTCATCCTTAGAATCACCCGGTTCAGTTCTTTCATTTTCTGGAATTTCAATTGTGGATGTGGTGCTTACTTGCGCACGGAATTTCTTCTTCGCTTCACTTGCCTCTTCCTCCCAATTATCAAAGAAAAAGCGTTGAAATATCTCGTTATAAATCGGAATATTTTCTTTACGTCGTACTAGCGATGTTCTACCGCCCCAGTACACATCCATGACATCTGTTGCGTCTAAGACGGATACAGCGTTGCAAAAGGTAATGACGTCATCAGAACCGATGAGCATCCCATGCAAACGAAGTTCTTGAGCAAATTCAACAAAGAGTTCGTCAAAACCCTCAGCCAGTGGCATCAGCAACAATCTCCGCAAGATTGCCAGAAACATATTCGAGATCGTCACGACCCTTGATAACAGCCCCAAGTGTTTCAGCTGCATTTGCTTCGGTAAGTGTGTTTGCCCCTATTGCACCGAGTGATTGCACCCAATCAATTGATTCAGCAACACCAGGAGATTTTTCAAGATCCATCTCGCGAAGTTTGTTTACTGTTCCAACAACCTTTGACGCTAATTGTTCGGATACTCCGGGAACGCGCGATTTAATGATTTCAATCTCTTGTTCTGCAGCCGGAAATCCAATCCAGTTATAGAGACAACGGCGCTTGAGTGCATCATGTAATTCGCGAGTACGGTTTGAAGTCAAAATAACAATAGGACGTGACTTTGCTGCAATCGTGCCGATTTCTGGAATTGTTATCTGGAAATCAGAGAGCAGTTCAAGAAGGAATGCTTCGAATTCATCATCGGCGCGGTCAACTTCATCGATGAGCAATACACACTGGTCACCAGCTTTTATTGCCTGAAGCAGCGGGCGTTCGATGAGAAATTTAGATCCAAAAAGGTCATCAACGGATTTATCAGAGACTTCATTGCCAGACATTGCGCGGATGGCAAGCATCTGGCGCGCATAATCCCATTCGTATAAAGCTTGATTGGTATCGATGCCTTCGTAACACTGTAGGCGAATTAAGGTGCGCCCAAGCAACTTCGAAATGCTCTTTGCAAGCTCAGTCTTTCCAACTCCTACTTCACCTTCAAGAAGGATTGGTCGACCGAGTTTCATTGAAATTAAAAGTGATGTAGCAAGACCGCGGTTAGCGACGTAACCGATAGAACGAAGTTCAGATGTTAATTCGTCAACGGTCAGCGAATCGAAAGAAGAGATCATAAATCAAAGCTCTATTCGTAGAGTTACTTGATCTTATTTTCAGAAACTAGTGCGCCGATAGATGCTGAACCGAGTTTGCCGTCGCGAATGAGAGTCTCGCGCCAAGCAGTAGCAAGTGATTTTCCTTCTTCTTGGATATAACCTTCGAAGGTAACTTCTTTCATATTTCTACATGCCTTATTTGGATTGCACTCTTCATCGAGTTCTTCGAGCTTTTCACCTTGTGCTTGCCAAATTGAACTAAGCATTTGACGTGCTTGATCGCTTTCAACTGACATGTCAGACCTCCTGAAGAATTAAGAATGCAAGCGTATCAGAGCCAATAATTCGCGCTAGGTCAGTCAAGCAGTGACTCTGGTGGCCTTGAAGAGCCCCTAAAAGCCACATATGCGGGGTTTCAATCCATGGCCGATTCATTAAGATTACACAATGAGCGAGATGCTAAGCCACATCAATGATGAGGGCAATGCCCACATGGTTGATGTTTCAGTCCGTGAAATCTCGCAACGCAGTGCAAGTGCTTCTGGAAAAGTTTTATTGAGCAAATCTGTTTTATCGCTCATCGCAGATGGCAAAGCTCCTAAGGGTGATGTTTTAGCAACTGCCCGAATTGCAGGAATTATGGGTGCCAAGAAAACTCCAGAATTGATTCCACTATGTCACCCAATCTCTATTTCGAGCGTGAATGTTGATTTAGAAATCGCCGATGACGGAGTAAATATTTATTCAACAGTCAAAATTTCTGATCGCACTGGAGTAGAAATGGAAGCCCTGACTGCAGTTTCTATCGCTGCGCTAACGATTATTGACATGACAAAAGCACTAGATCCAGGTGCCACCATCAAAAATATTCAAGTTGATGAAAAAGATGGCGGAAGAAACGGGCACTGGAAGCGCACATGAAGCGTGCTGCAGTCATCACAGCAAGTAATCGTGCTTTCAAAGGCGTATACGAAGACAAGTCGGGACAGATTCTTCTTGAAGGTTTGAAAACTCTGGGCTACCAAATTGACAGCGTTCTCATTCTACCTGACGAGATTGAAAAAATAAGTTCTGCAATCAAAGATGCAATTAAAGATGGCATAGATTTACTTGTGACCACTGGCGGAACAGGCGTATCACCATTTGATGTCACACCGGAGGCAACTGCTCCACTGATCAAAAAAGAAATGCCAGGAATTCTTGAAGCACTGCGTGCATATTCCAGAGATAAAGTTCCAACCACTGATTTATCGCGTGGTGCTGCGGGGGTAACAAATAAAACATTGATTATTAATTTGCCAGGTTCACCAGGAGCTGCAAAAGATGGTTTAGTAATTATTGAAAGACTTGCATCCCACATCCACGATCAATTGGCCGGACATGATCACAGCCCTAGTAACTAAGCACAGTATTTCGGTAGATGAATTAACCGAAACTATAAAAACTAATCAAGCAGGAGCGGTTGCAAGTTTTTCTGGTGATGTTAGAGATAACGATGCTGACAAGATTGTTTTCTCTTTGACCTATGAAGTTCATCCAAGTGCTCAAGGTGTTATTGAAGAGATAACTCATCGGATTGCTGCCAAACATGATGTTCTAGGCGTTGCCGTTGCGCATAGATACGGGGAAATTGCTATCGGTGAAACAGCCTTTGCGGTTGTAGTATCAGCACTCCATCGTGGGCCTGCATTTGCGGCTTGCGAAGAGATCGTCTCGACTGTGAAGTCAGAACTTCCAATATGGAAGTATCAAGTTTTCGCAGATGGAACAACCGAATGGGTAAACAGCGCATGACACAGCTCGTTGACACCTACGGACGTGGACATAGAGATCTACGTGTTTCATTAACTGATCGATGCAACCTTAGATGCACATATTGCATGCCACATGATTTTGCCGCTTGGTTGCCCTCAGGAGATCTTTTAACAACTGATGAATTAATTTCTATTATAAAAGTTGGCGTTTCTCAAGGTATTGATGAAATTCGCTTAACTGGCGGTGAACCACTTTTGCGCCCCGACATCGTTGAAATCGTCTCTCGTATTTCAGCGATTGAAAATTCACCAATTTTGTCCATGACCACCAATGGAATTGCACTTGCGAAACTTGCGAAACCTTTATTTGATGCAGGGCTACGTCGTATTAATATCAGCCTGGATACTTTAGATAAAGACGTATTTAAGAAAATGACATACAGAGATCGTCTAGATGATGTTTTCGCAGGCATTCAAGCGGCTAAAGATGCAGGACTAATGCCAGTAAAAATTAATACAGTTTTGCTCCGTGGCATAAACGATGGTGAAGTTACCAATTTATTGAAGTGGGCATTAGCCGAAGACCTTAATCTTCGCTTCATCGAACAAATGCCACTCGATGCCGGTGGTCTTTGGAATCGCGCCGAACTCATAACAGCCGATGAAATATTTGAGCAACTCAGCAGTAAATACAAACTCACACCTGTTGATTACCGCGGTTCATCTCCCGCCGAAGAATTCTTAATCGACGGCGGTCCAGCAACAGTAGGAATTATCGGAAGTGTTAGTCGCCCATTTTGCGGAGCATGCGATCGCATTCGCCTGACTTCAGATGGTCAATTGCGTTCATGTTTATTTTCAATGAAAGAGACAGACTTACGTGGAATCCTTCGTTCAGAATTATCTGAAGATGAAAAACGCGAGGCACTCATTTCTAAGTTCCATGTGACAGTGAAAGAAAAGTTGCCAGGTCACGGAATCAATGATCCGAGTTTTATTCAGCCATCACGACCAATGTCAGCAATCGGTGGTTAAGCTCCACCAGCAAATCTAGGCAGTATGTCTATAACATCTTCTGAATTGATTTTTAATTCGTCATTTGATTCAGCTGCGCCATTTACTAAATAAGAACATCCAGGCAATATCGCAATCAGTTGCGGATGTTGGGAAGAAGCCGATGCAATAACTTCGCCAAGTGTGGCGCCATCAATGTGTGCCTCTGAAACTCCACTGGCAGCACGTGCGGCCGCATAGAAATTTACTTTTGCCATGAACAGAACTTTACATCAGGTCTCATTTGATGAGTTTGCTATCTAGAAGCCACTTCTTGCGTTCGCGTTCTGGAAATTTCTCGATTGCATATCTCAACATTGTGCGTGGCATTTCATGAGAGTGCTTTGATAGGAAACTGCGCAACTCTTTTCCATTGAGTTTTCCAGCCTCGCGCAGAGCCCAGCCAACAGCTTTATGAATCAGATCATGTTTGTCAGCGAGCAATTTTTCTGCCATCACAAATGTTGGCTTGATGTCTCCAGCGCGAATAAAAGCAAAGGTGAAAACCATGGAAACTCTGCGCTGCCAGAGAGACTTGCTCTTGGTTAGTTTGTTAAGCAATATGTATGGATCTTCTGTATCGATCAAGAATTCACCAATAATTGGTGCGGTTACATCAACGAGGTCCCAGTTATTTATATAGCCGGCAGTCATTGCTTTCATGTACAGATCAAAGAGCTTCTTCTTTTCTTTGCGCTCTTTAGTAGCTTTGTACTGAAGCGTCAGGATGACCAATCCGCAAAGTCGAACTTCGTGAAAAGCAGAGCGAGTAAGGACTTCAATTTCTCGAAGTGAAATCCCTTTATATTCTCGGGCTACTGAGCGAACTTGTGGAACCGTAAGCCCAAGAAAAACATCACCTTCACCATATTGACCAGGTGCGGTCTGAAAGAATTTCTGAAGATCGTGCGCTCTTCCACGATTAGCAAAGGCTTGAATCTCTTTTTGTACCTGAGTAGCGCTCATAAG
>WLNM01000022.1 GCA_009699825.1 Actinomycetota bacterium | reverse complement strand
GTCTCTTTTTGAAGTGCATCTTTAGCAATATCTACAAGCACTGGACCTGGGCGACCAGTAGTTGCAATATGAAAAGCTTCGGCAATCGCACGTGGGATTTCTGCAGGATCAGTGACTAAATAATTGTGTTTGGTAAATGGCATCGTGATGCCACGAATATCTGCTTCTTGAAATGCATCTGTTCCAATTGCCGCACTTGGCACTTGACCAGTAATTGCAACCAGCGGAACAGAATCCATTGCAGCATCTGCAAGTGGCGTAACTAAATTTGTAGCACCTGGGCCAGAGGTTGCGATACACACACCTGCGCGACCAGAAACTTGCGCGTATCCAGTTGCAGCGTGACCTGCGCCTTGTTCGTGGCGCACCAAAATATGTCTGATTGATGAGTCGAAAATTGGATCATAGGCAGGAAGAATTGCACCACCAGGAATGCCGAACATAACATCGACACCTGCGGCTTCAAGTGATTTCACTAAACTCGTTGCACCATTCATTGCAGTGCCATTCGGTGTACTCACTTTTGCTCTTCTCCCTTCTTTCCTGATGCTTCGTTAAAGTAAAAAACCCTCAGATCAACTGAGGGTAGCGCGCGATCGTTTTGCTAGATCACGCGCTTTTAAATCACCACCACGAGGCGGTTGGACTGTGTTGTCATGGCTTTATTCTCCAATAGATAGGCTCAAAGCGTCAACCCCAAGTTGAAACATCTCAGAATTTGGGCGGGCTTAGTCGCAGACCGCACCTTTTGAGGCAGATCCGACAAGTTTGGAGTATTTAGCCAATACGCCGCGGGTGTATTTATGTGGCAGCGGCTTCCAACCAACTTTTCGTTTTTCTAGTTCGGCTGCATCGACCAATAAATCTAACGTGCGATTAACCGTATCAATCTTTATGCGATCGCCATCTTTAATAAATGCAATTGGTCCGCCATCAACAGCTTCTGGTGCTACGTGGCCAACGCACAATCCAGTTGAACCTCCGGAGAATCTTCCATCTGTTAAGAGCAGGACTGATTTACCAAGACCAGCACCTTTTATTGCACCGGTGATCATAAGCATCTCGCGCATTCCTGGTCCGCCCTTTGGACCTTCATAGCGAATTACAATTACGTCCCCGGCCTGAATAGTTCCATCTTCGAGTGCCTGCATCGCTACTTGTTCGCGTTCGAAAACGCGCGCTGGTCCTTCGAATGTATCAACTCCAATACCCGCTGTTTTACAAACTGCGCCATCTGGTGCGAGTGAACCCTTAAGAATTGTTATACCAATATCTGTTGAAAGTGGTTTAGACATTGCGCGCAAAATTTCGCCATCTGGATCTGGTGGATTAATTTCAGCCAGATTTTCCGCCATTGTTTTTCCAGTGACAGTTAATGTGTCACCATGTAATAAACCAGCATCTAGTAATCCTTTGAGTACAACTGGAATCCCGCCGACCTTATCGAGGTCACTCATGACGAATCGACCAAATGGTTTGAGATCTCCAAGCAAAGGAACCTTTGAACCAATTCGATGGAAGTCATCGAGTGATAAGTCAACGTCAGCTTCGTGAGCAATCGCTAATAAGTGCAATACTGCATTTGTTGAGCCACCAAGTGCCATCACTGCAGTAATTGCATTTTCAAAAGCGCGCTTGGTCAAAATATCGCGCGTTGTAATTCCTTGCTTAATTAAATTAACTACTGCGGCTCCTGATTTGACGGCAAATGCATCGCGGCGACGATCAACAGCTGGAGGCGCTGCAGAACCTGGAAGTGATAATCCAATTGCTTCTCCAACAGTTGCCATTGTGTTTGCTGTGTACATTCCACCACAGGCGCCTTCGCCCGGACATATTGCACGTTCGATTTGGTCCACGCGTTCTTGTGTAATCAAGCCACGTGCACACGCACCAACTGCTTCGAATGCGTCAATAATCGTGACATCTTTGCCATCTAATTGTCCTGGAAGAGTTGACCCTGCATAAACGAATACGCTTGCTACATCGATGCGTGCAGCGGCCATCATCATTCCTGGAAGCGATTTATCGCAACCAGCAAAAGTAACCATTCCATCTAGTCGTTCGGCTTGCATAACTGTTTCGACAGAGTCTGCAATCACTTCACGTGAGACTAAAGAAAAGTGCATACCTTCGTGGCCCATTGCGATTCCATCAGAAACAGAGATTGTTCCAAATTGCATTGGAAATCCCCCGGCATCAATAACACCCTGGCGTGAAGCTTTAGCCAAGCGATCAAGTGAAAGATTGCAGGGAGTAATTTCATTCCAGGACGATGCAATACCAATCTGAGGTTTAACCCAATCTTCATCTCCCATTCCCACAGCACGTAACATTCCTCGTGCTGGTGCGCGTTCTAATCCATCTGTGACAAGACCAGAGCGCGGCTTCATGTTAGACATGAGATAATTCTATCCTCTTAACAACAATAAATTTAATCTGAATTGGAGCTTTTGCATGACCAACCCACACTATCCAGCAGGCCAGGCACCAGATCGCTGGCGCACACTTCTCGTCATCGCTGTCGCTCAATTAATGGTTGTGCTTGATAGCTCAATCGTGAATATTGCAATTCCAAGTGCAAAGGCTGACCTCGGTATTTCCGATGCAAATCAGCAATGGGTCATTACGGCTTACACACTCGCTTTTGGTTCACTACTTCTACTAGGCGGACGTATCGCAGACTTCGTAGGCCGTAAGAAAATTTTTATTATTGGTTTAATTGGTTTTGCTGCAGCATCTGCTCTGGGTGGAATCGCATCAACTCAAGCGCTTCTCTTTGCATCACGCGGATTACAAGGTGTGTTTGGTGCATTGTTGGCACCTGCGGCTCTTTCAATTGTCAGCGTTACATTTACTGATCCAAAAGAACGTGCACGTGCATTTGGTGTATACGGTGCAATTTCAGGTGGTGGCGCAGCCATTGGATTAATTCTCGGTGGAACACTCACTGAGTATTTCTCATGGCGCTGGTGCCTTGGAGTTAATGTTCCTATTGCAATCGCTGCTGCGCTCTTGGCTATTAAGTATGTCCACGAATCTAAAGCAGGCGGAGACCACAGTTATGACTTGCCAGGTGTTCTTACTGCTTCAGCTGGTTTATTCGCACTCGTCTACGGTTTTAATGAAGCCGCACGCAAGGGTTGGTCAAATGGAACAACGCTGACATTCCTTGGTGGTGCTGTAATTCTCTTAATCGCATTTGTATTGATCGAGAGCAAAGTCGCAAACCCATTGATGCCAATGCGAGTGGTCACTGAACGTAACCGCGGTGGTTCATATCTGGGTTCACTCGTTGTTGGTGCGGGACTCTTTTCAATGTTCCTTTTCTTAGGTCTGTACTTACAAACTGTACTTGGATACACACCACTACGTTCAGGCTTTGCATTCTTACCATTTACTGCAGGCATCATTGTTTTTGCAGGAGTTGCTTCGCAATTACTTCCAAAAGTTGGGCCTAAGCCATTGATGGTTCCTGGTTTAGTTGCGGCAGCTGTTGGCTTGCTCATGCTTACGCGTATTACTCCTGAAACTTCATATGTAACCCACGTATTGCCCTCGCTAATTATTATGTCCAGCGGCATGGCACTTGTCTTTATCCCACTCTCAACCACTTCACTTCATGGAGTTGGAAACCGTGATGCAGGTGTAGCAAGTGCACTGTTAAATACAAGCCAACAAGTTGGTGGCTCCTTAGGAACTGCTCTTCTCAACACTGTGGCTGCTACAGCAGCTGCTTCATATATGAGTACTAATCCAGATAAGGCGCAAACGTTTGGAGTTACCCATGGATTTACCGTGGCGTTTACGGTTAGCTCTGTGCTCTTATTAGTTGGTGCAGTTGTTCTTTTCTTCTTTATTAATATTGGAAAAGAAGCAGTGGTTGAAACAGAAGGCGTTGTTGCGCACTAAGTAACTAGGCTTGACCAAGGTGGCCAAGTAGAAGCTCTCGAACTCGAGCAGCATCTGCTTGGCCCTTTGTTTCTTTCATGACTGCCCCAATTAGTGCACCGGCTGCAGGTAGGTGTCCATTGCGTACTTTGTCAGCAGTTTCAGATTGTTCAGAGCAAACTTTTTCAATCGCAGCCATCAGTGCGCCGTCATCATTAACTACTTTGATTCCACGAGAAGCAATAACTTGAGCAGGACTGCCTTCTCCTGCAATGACTCCTTCAACAACTTGACGTGCAAGTTTGTCCGTAAGTTCGCCTTGCGCAACAAGAGAAACAATTTCTGCAACATCATTGGCAGTTATTGCTAACTCTGAAATCGCAACTTCTTTTTCATTTGCCAATCGAGAAATCTCACCAAGCCACCATGATCGTGCTTTTGTTGGATCAGCACCTAAGAGCACAGTTTCTTCGACAATATTGAGAACATCAGCGTTGATCATCGCTGCCATTTCTTTATCTGGAACGGACCACTGCTCTTGTAAACGCTTTCGACGAAGTGATGGTCGCTCAGGTAAACCTGCACGTAGTGTTTCAATCCACTTCGCATCCGGTGCAACTGGCACTAAATCTGGTTCTGGGAAATAACGATAATCTTCGGCTTGTTCTTTTGAACGGCCAGAGCGCGTTAAGCCAGTGTCTTCTTGGAAGTGACGGGTCTCTTGCTTAACTTTTTTTCCATCATTGAGCAATTCGGCATGACGGATCATTTCACCGCGAACAGCCCGCTCGACAGAGCGCAGAGAGTTTACGTTCTTAGTTTCACTTCGTGTTCCTAATACATCAGAGCCAATTAAGCGAAGTGAGACGTTGGCATCGCAACGTAGTGAGCCCTGCTCCATTTTTACATCGCTGACACCAAGTGATCGCAATATATCTCGCAACTCGGCAACATAAGCCTTTGCGACTTCAGGTGCATATTTTCCTGTGCCAGGAACAATTTTTGTGACAATTTCAACGAGTGGAATTCCGGCTCGGTTGTAATCAAGCAGTGAGTAATCAGCTCCATGAATTCGACCTGTTGAACCACCCACGTGAAGTGATTTACCGGTGTCTTCTTCCATATGTACACGTTCGATTTCAATTCTAAAACTCTGTGGACCTTCATCCGTATCGATTTCAACATCGACGTAACCATTGACACAAATTGGTTCGTCATATTGCGAAATTTGAAAATTCTTAGGCATATCTGGATAGAAGTAATTCTTGCGAGCAAATCTGCTAAATGGAGCAATAGAGCAATTAAGGGCCAAGCCGATTAAAATTGTAGATTCGATTGCTTTTTCATTAACTACTGGAAGTGCGCCAGGAAGTGCCAAACAGACAGGACATGTTTGTGTATTTGGTTCAGCACCGAAAATAGTGCTGCAGCCACAGAACATTTTGGAGTGGGTATTTAATTCAACGTGGACTTCTAGTCCAAGCACAGGTTCGTACTTTGCCATAACATCGTCATACGTTAGAGCGCTCATGCAGCACCACCAAGTGATGGTGCTTGTGAAAGAAGCGGTGCGCCCCATTGGCTAAGTAGCGCTGCTTCAAGTGCTGCGCCAACTGAATACATGCGTTGATCTTGCATAACTGGTGACATGATTTGAAAACCAACTGGCAAACCATCTTCGGGAGCAACTCCACACGGAAGACTCATTCCACCAATACCCGCCATGTTTACAGGAATAGTTGCAATGTCATTGAGATACATTGCTAGTGGGTCATTTGCTTTTTCACCGATTTTAAAGGCTGTTGTTGGACATGTTGGAGAAACCATTACGTCACACTTTTCGAATGCATTATTGAAATCTTGCGTAATGAGAGTGCGCACCTTCTGTGCACTGCCGTAATAAGCGTCGTAATATCCAGAAGAAAGCGCATATGTTCCAAGCAGAATACGACGCTTAACTTCGCGACCAAATCCAACTTCGCGAGTTAGATTCATAACTGATTCTGCAGAAGCTCCATCGGAGTCGCCTACTCGAATTCCGTAACGCATCGCGTCAAAGCGTGCCAAGTTAGAGGAACACTCAGATGGCGCGATTAAATAATAGGCAGCTAATGCATATTCGAAGTTAGGTGCAGATACTTCAACAATTTCCGCACCTGCTTTTGCCAGAAGTTCAAGAGATTCTTCAAAGCGTTGGCGCACTCCGGCTTGATAGCCATCACCGTTTAGTTCTTTTACGACACCAATTTTCATTGCCTTAACGTCACCGTTTTTAGCAGCAGCAACTACTTGTGGAACTGGTGCGTTAATACTTGTGGAATCTCTTGGATCGAAACCCGCAATAACTTCGTGTAGTAACGCGGTATCTAGAACTGTTCGCGCACATGGACCTGCTTGATCTAGTGAGGAAGAAAATGCGACCAGTCCGTAACGTGAAACTCCACCGTATGTTGGTTTAACACCGACAGTTCCTGTTACTGCTGCGGGTTGGCGAATTGATCCACCCGTATCCGTGCCAATTGCCAGTGGCGCTTCGAATGCTGCAAGTGCTGCTGCAGATCCTCCACCTGATCCGCCAGGTATACGAGTGAGATCCCAAGGATTGTGAGTTGGACCGTACGCAGAATTTTCAGTAGATGAACCCATTGCGAATTCATCCATATTAGTTTTGCCAAGAATTACTACACCGGCATTCTTTAAATTAGTAACAACCGTAGCATCGTAGGGAGGGCGCCAGCCTTCAAGAATTTTTGATCCACATGTTGTAGGCACACCTTTTTGAACGAGAACATCTTTAAGAGCAAGTGGAACACCTGCAAGTGGACCTAGCTTTTCTCCACGTGATCGTGCGGCGTCAACTTGTGCAGCTTGTTCGAGTGCGCCTTGAGAATCAACGTGTAAAAACGCATGAACTTTTCCATCGACTTTAGAAATTTGATCAAGGTGTGCCTGTGTAAGAGCCACAGAAGTTGTTGCACCACTCGCGAGCGATTCAGCCATCTCTGCAGCTGAATTTTTAATCATGCTTCTTCACCAAGAATTTGAGGAACACGAAAGCGTTGTTCTTCACTCGCAGGAGCACCTGAGAGTGCTTCTTCAGGAGTCAAACTTGGGATAACTAAATCTTTTCTAAAAATATTTGTGAGTGCAAGTGGATGAGAAGTCGCGGGTACATCCGTTGTTGCAACTTCTTGAACTCGCGCAACTGCGTTAAGAATTACACCAAATTCTGAAGTGAGATTATCGAGTTCTTGATCCGACATCTCAATTCGAGCTAAACGTGCCAAATTGGCTACATCATCACGGGAAAGTGAACTCATGTGTGCAGTCTAATTAATTGCAGGCTTAACTGCGAATTTGCCCTGAGCCCGTAACAACCCACGTAGTTGTAGTCATTGCTTCTAAGCCCATTGGGCCTCGTGCGTGCAATTTCTGATTTGAGATTCCGATTTCTGCTCCAAATCCCATCTGCTCGCCATCGGTAAATCGCGTTGAAGTATTAACCATCACGGCAGCGCAATCCGAATGAGCAATAAATCGGTCAGAAACTTCGCGTGATTTTGTGATGATTGCTTCTGTGTGTTTGGTTCCAAATTTTGCAATGTGATCAATTGCTTCATCAACACTTGAGACAATGCCTACATTGATTTCAAGAACACCGTATTCCGTGCACCAATTCTCATCGGTCGCAAGTGATGCATCAATATTTAGTTTGTTAGCAATAGCTAAAGTTTTTTCATCACAATGAAGAATTACACCAGCTTCTTTGAGGGCCTTGAGAGCAATCGGCATAAATTCATCAGCCACTTTTTGATGAACTAAAAGAGTTTCTGCTGCATTGCACACACTTGGGCGATGAGTCTTTGAATTAATTAGGATTGGCAATGCAATTGATAAATCTGCGAATTCATCGACGTATACGTGACAAACCCCTGCACCTGTTTCAATTGTTGGAACAGTTGCCTCGTCAACAACCATTCGAATCAATGCTGCGCTACCACGCGGAATAACTAAGTCGACTAGACCTCTCGCGTGCAGTAGCGCTTTCACAGTTGCACGGTCTTCCGAAGGAACTAATTGAATAACTTCTGGAGAAATAGATGTCTTAGCCAGTGCATCGCGCATAACTTTAAGAAGTGCCGCGTTACTAGATGCGGCAGATGAAGAACCACGCAAGAGTGCAGCATTTCCTGAGGCAAGCAGAATTACTGCTGCATCCACACTCACATTTGGACGGGCTTCATAAACCATCCCGACAACCCCAAATGGAACTGTGCGTTGTTCAAGATGTAAGCCATTGGGTAAATCTTTTTCACGGATGATCTTGCCCAGAGGATTTTCTAGTCCCGCTACTTGTCGTACTCCCGATGAAATTCCTTTTACCCGGTCTGCGGTCAGTAATAACCGATCCTGAGTTTGTGGATGCATATTTTCAGACTTCGCCCGCGCCATATCTTCAGCATTGGCGGCAAGAATGTAATCGGATGCATTATCAATTTCATTTGCAATTGCAAGTAACGCGCTAGCGCGTTGCTCCCCCGTTGCCGTTGATAGCGAACGCGAGGCAGCGCGTGCCTTGAGCGCTAACTCAGAAACGATTGCTGTGGCATCCATGCCTCTAAGCCTAACGGCAGATACCCTTGGCTTGTGTCTACATTAATTCGAGTTCTGCGAAACATTGTCATCGGCGTATTTATTTTCTACCTTGCACTCTTTGGCTTTACTAAAGCTATTCGGTATCCCGAACCGATTGCGACAATCAAACTCGGTTTCGCGCCAGCGTCCAAAACTCCGGATCTCATGCCATTTCATCAGATTGTTGCTGCCCCTTCAACTTTTGCTCCTTGGCAAAAAGGAGAGTCGGAAGTAATTGATCAAGTAACGTGGAACGGTAAGAAGCAAGATTTTGAAGTTTTTCTCAATGAAACGCAAACAAATGCATTCTTGGTTATACGTAAAGGCAAAATAACTTACGAAGAATACTTTAACGGAAAGACTCAATCCACAGTTCTTCCATCTTATTCAGTAGCAAAAACCATGACCTCACTTCTCGTAGGGCAATTAATTGATGAGGGAAAAATTAAGGAAAGTGATACGTTCGTTAGTATTTTGCCTGAATTCAAAGCCGATTCTTCGTTTGATAAAGTAACGATTAAAGATTTGCTTGATATGAATTCAGGAATCGGAGTTTCGGATAATTATCCGACTGGTCCATCTGGATGGGGCGTTGCAATTGCTCAAATGTACGCGTCAACAGATGTCAATTGGTTCCTTAAGAACAACAGAAGAATGGCTGAAGAACCTGGAACATTTGCGGAGTATCGATCTGTAAATACTCAGATGCTTGGATTAATCATTCAAAAAATTACAGGTAGATCCTTAGCTGAGGAATTCACTGATCGCGTCTGGCAAAAAGTCGGCGCTGATTATGATGCTACGTGGAATGTTGATCATAAACAGGGACACGAAAAAGCATTTTGTTGCTTCAATGCAACAGCCCGAGATTATGCCCGTGTTGGTCAAGCACTTATGAGTGGCGATCCAAAAATTGCAAGTACTTCGTGGAAGGCCCGACTTTCAACACCCGCTGTTACGTTGGATTATGGATGGGGTTACGGAGCGCAGATGTGGCACCCATATCCTGGCGTTAATTTGATGCTTGGCTTACACGGGCAATACATTTATCAAGACGCACTTCATGACACTGTAATTGTAAAACTTTCAGATATGCCAACTAGTGCCGATGGGATTAGCGAAAAAATTGCAGCAGTACTGAAAGAAATATCAGAGAAGAACTAAGTCATCTCTGTGTACGAGTTCGCGCTCGTATTCAGGACCAAGAGTTTGAGCTAGTTCTTTTGTTGAACGGCCCAACATTGCAGGAATTTCATCGCTATCAAATGCGACAAGTCCACGTGCGATAACTTTGCCATCAGCACTTGCTAGCTCGACTGCATCACCAGAAATAAATTCACCAGTCACAGCAGTAACACCTGCAGGTAGTAACGAAACTCCACGTTCCAGAATTGCCGTAACTGCCCCAGCATCGAGAATGAGCCGACCTTGTGGCGTTGATGCGTGAGCCAACCACAACATACGAGAATTCGATTTATTGGATTGCGCGTGAAATAGAGTTCCCAGTGAACTGCCAGCAAGAGTTTGTCCAGATTGTTCGAGAGAAGTTAAAAGCATCGCGATACCAGCACTTGTGGAAATACGCGCAGCTTCAACTTTCGTGACCATTCCGCCACTGCCGACACCGGCAGAACCTGCTCCGCCTAGAGTGAGCGAATTGATATCTGCAATTTTTGCAACTTCGTGAATTGCTTTTGCACCTGCCTGCGATGGTGGTGCGTCATACAAAGCGTCAATATCTGAAACCAATACAAGAAGATCAGCATTAACTAAGAGCGCGACGAGGGCTGCGAGGCGATCGTTATCGCCAAATCTAATTTCTTGCGTGCCAACAGAGTCATTTTCATTGATGATTGGAACTACACCTAGTGAAATGAGTTTTGTCAGTGTCCTTTGTGCATTTTGATAATGCGAGCGGCGCACAATATCTTCGGTAGTAAGTAATACTTGAGAAGCCGTAATTTGGTGGCGAGATAAGTGATCTGTGTATCGCGCAATCAATAAACCTTGACCAACTGATGCCACGGCTTGTTGCGTCGCTAGATCCTTTGGTCGCGTGTTCAATCCAAGCGGAGCCAAGCCTGCAGCAATAGCGCCAGATGAAACAACCAAAACTTCTGCGCCGCGAGATTTTAAATCAGCAACAACTTTTACAATTTTTTCAACGGAGGAATCATCCAGAGCGGATCCAGCTTTACCGGTAAGAGAGGAGGAACCAATCTTTATAACAATGCGCTTTGCACTCGTTACAGCTTCGCGACTCATTGCTCACCCTCTTCGTCTACTTCGACAAGTTTAGGTGAATGGGGGTCACTCACGTTGTATTCCCATTGGCGGGCGATCTCATCATCACTGAGTACATTGATTTCGCGCTCTGGTTTCCAGGTTGTATCGAGGCGGGAATCTTCTCCACGACGATGCAAATGCCCAGCCAATTGTTCTGCACCTGCTTCGATGGTTGGTTCCCAATCAAAGATAACTTCGTTTTCTCCCGATCCAATGCGAACTTCACTTCCGGCAACAGCGCCTTGCTTGTACAACTCTTTTTCAACTCCTAACTGTGCAAGGCGATCTGCGAGGTATCCAATAGCTTCAGCATTCTTAAAATTAGTCTGACGTACCCAACGAACTACTTTGTTTCCACGTACAGTAAATGAACCATCGGCATTTGCTTTAACTGTAAAACCTGAATCATCAACAGGTGTTGGTCGCAAAATAATTCGTGTTCGCTCTTCATCTTTTGCTTCCAGTCGTGCCTTTTGAATCAACCGGGCCATGGCATAAGTGAGTTCGGTTAAGCCTTCACGGGAAGCAGCAGAAACTGGATAAACCTCGTAACCCTTATCGCGAAGAGTTTGTGCAACCATGTCAGACATCGCTTTGCCATCCGGTAGGTCAATTTTATTTAGAGCAACGATTCTGGTGCGATCTTCTAAGCCGCCATATATTGCTAATTCATTTTCAATTACTTCAAGATCAATAATTGGATTGCGATCTGTTTCTAACGTTCCGCAATCTAGAACGTGCACAAGGGCAACACATCTTTCAACATGGCGTAAAAATTCAAGACCCAAGCCTTTGCCTTGACTTGCACCAGGGATTAACCCTGGAACATCTGCAACTGTGAAACGAGTTTCGCCTGCTTGCACAACTCCAAGATTTGGAATGAGTGTTGTAAATGGATAATCAGCAATCTTTGGACGAGCAGCAGAAATTGCAGCAATCAAAGAAGATTTTCCTGCACTTGGAAAACCAACAAGTGCAATGTCTGCAACTGATTTAAGTTCAAGGACTAATGTGCGCTCGTCACCAGGTTCACCAAGTAGTGCAAACCCTGGCGCTCTACGTTTTGAAGATGAGAGCGCTAAATTTCCTAAACCACCATGTCCGCCTTGGGCAGCAATAAATGTTGTTCCGATTCCAACTAAATCTGCAAGCATGACGCCTTGACTGTCATAAATAACCGTTCCATTTGGTACACCAAGAATTAAATCTTCTCCGAAGACTCCATCTTTTCGGTCTCCATAACCTTGGTGACCAGATGTTGCTTTGCGATGTGGTGAATGATGAAAATCCAGAAGCGTCGTGACGTTTGGATCAACGACTAAAATTACGTCTCCTCCACGACCGCCATTTCCACCATCTGGTCCACCGAGGGGTTTAAATTTTTCGCGCTTAACTGAAACACAACCATCGCCACCTTTTCCTGCTGTGGCATAGAGAGTTACGCGATCGACAAATGTTGTCATCTACGTTTTCCTCTCTTTAATCTCGTGCACATTAATTAATGAAATAAAAAAGCGAACCGCATTTGAACGCGGCTCGCTTTTAGGTAAGAACCGAAAATTACGCTACAGGAACCACATTCACTACGTTGCGTCCGCGAGCGCGACCGAATTCAACTGCTCCTGCTGCTAGAGCGAAGAGAGTGTCATCTTTGCCACGACCCACGTTTGCACCTGGGTGAAACTTTGTTCCACGTTGGCGAACAAGAATTTCGCCGCTGTTTACAACCTGACCACCAAAGCGCTTAATACCGAGGTACTGCGCATTTGAATCGCGACCGTTACGTGTCGAGGAGACACCCTTTTTACTTGCCATTGCTCAACTCCTATATACGATCGGTTAGATACTGATTGCTGTAATTTTTACGCGAGTATGTTGCGCACGAAAACCTTGACGACGGCGGTAACCGGTCTTGTTCTTGTAACGCAAGATATCGATCTTTGGACCCTTAACATCATCAATAACTTCACCAGTTACT
>WLNM01000021.1 GCA_009699825.1 Actinomycetota bacterium | reverse complement strand
GGTGTATCTCTCTCAGTTAAAAGCGGAGAAGTGCATTGTGTTGCGGGAGAAAATGGATCAGGTAAATCCACACTCATCAAAATAATGAGCGGTGTACACGCACCAGACTCGGGCCTAATTCGACTAGGTGAAAAAACATTTACATCACTGTCTCCTCGTGAAGCTGTCCGAGAAGGCGTACAAGTTATTTTTCAAGACTTTTCGCTTCTACCAAATTTAACAGTTGCTGAAAATATTGCTCTGCCCACATACATATCTCAGAATTCTCGTTTCTTAAGCAAGAAAGCTTCTAAAGAAATTGCGCGCACCGCGCTAGATCTCATTGGCGTCGGTATTGATATCAATACACCGGTTGCGGAAATTTCAATTGCATCAAAGCAACTTATTGCGATTGCACGGGCAACAAACTTAGGCGTAAAAATGTTATTCATGGACGAACCAACAACAGCGCTTACCCGCAAAGAAATCAAACGACTATTTGAAGTAGTTGAGCAAATTAGTGCACGCGGTGTAGCCACTGTTTTCGTCAGCCACAAGATAGATGAAATTCAAGAAATTTGTAACACCATAACCATCTTGCGAAATGGCGAAGTAGTAGCCGATGGTTTGATGAAGGATTACAAACGCGAAGCTATTTCAGAGGCCATGACTGGATTAAATATCTCCGAATCACGTATTGCTCCACCACTAAAGAATTCAACAACAAAGATTATTGAAGTAAAAAAGCTAACAACAAAACCAACTTTTTCAGATATCTCTTTCTCAATTGCTCCGGGTGAAATTCTTGGAATCACGGGCCTTCTGGGTTCAGGTCGCACAGAATTAGCAGAAGCCATTTTTGGCCAATACCCAATTGATTCGGGCGAAATTATTGTCGAAGGAAAATCGATTCACCTGAACTCTTCATCTGCGGCCATCAAAGCCGGTATTGGATATGTGCCACCTGATCGATTGACTCAAGGTTTATTCCTAGAACAATCCATTCTTCGTAATTTAGTTGCAGTCGGCATAGATCAATATCAGGGCCGCGGTGGAAGTCTTGCGAAGAGCCGTCTTTTCGAAGCTGGCGAAAAATGGATTAAAGATTTGAGAATTAAAACTAAGAACTCGCAAAACCCTGTTACATCTCTTTCTGGCGGAAACCAACAACGTGTGGTCTTGGCCAAGTGGTTAGCGATGAATCCTCATCTCATGATTTTAAATGGACCAACCGTTGGCGTGGATATTGGATCTAAGCGAGAGATATTAGAAATTATTCGAGATCGTGCCCAAAATGGAATGGCGTTTTTAGTTGTTTCAGATGACATCCCAGAACTTATTCAGATTTGCCACCGAGTATTAGTTATTAAAAATGGACAAGTTTCCAAGGAATTTAACGAATCAGAGTTAGATCAAAATGTTTTGTATAAGGAGTTGAGTTAGTTATGAATCTCAAGAAACTCCTTCTTCGCAACGAAACTGCGTTAATCATCGCAATTGTTTTACTTTCGATTGCTATAGGTGCAAAGAGTCCAGAATTTTTCACACTCTCAACACTTTTTGACATTTTTAGATCTTCATTCGTTCAACTTCTCTTCGCACTCGGTGTGCTAGTTGTCATCATTAGTGGTGGAATCGATGTCTCATTTCCAGCTGTTGGAATCTTCGCGGGGTACACCGCAGTTGTAGTTATGCAGAAATTTGACCTAAACCCAAATAGTTTGATGATCCCTATTGTTTTAGCAATCATTATTGGAATTGTTCTTGGTGGGCTTAACTCATTAGCTATTGCTAACTTTGGAATTCCAACACTTATTGCAACTCTTGGCACGGCGGGAATTTTCCGAGGCGTCATGCTCACATTTATTGGCTCATCATTTATCAGCGACATTCCAGTAGGCCTTGATAACTTTGCAACGGCAGATTTGTTACAGGTTCAACCTGAGCAAGGAACGCTGGCTCGCTTACACGTTTTGATCATTCCAATAGCAATCATCACGATTCTTGTTTCATTGTTATTAAATCGCACAATGTTTGGTCGCTCTGTCTACGCACTCGGCGGCGGAGTCGAAGCAACCCGACGCCTCGGAATTTCAATCAAACGCACGCAGGCAAAGATTTATATGTTGGTAGGCGGGCTCTCTGGTCTGGCAGGAATTCTCTACGTTTCATTGCAACGCAAAGCTAATCCATATGATTTAACAGGTTCGGAACTCGACATTATTGCCGCAGTTGTTCTCGGCGGCGCAAGCATTATGGGTGGATACGGCACTGTATTCGGAACTGTTTTAGGAGTTATCTTAATTAGCTTGATTAAAAACAATTTAATTCTCTTGGGTGTAAGCGGCTCGTGGCAGCGTGCAGCTGTCGGTGCATTACTTTTAATCGGTATTACAGTTCAAGCAATTAATGAGAGCCGAAAAGCTAAAAAACGCAGAGTTTCAACAAATGATGAGGCGGCTTAATCATGAATGAGCGTTGGAGTAAATTTAATACTGGCCTGCTAGCCGACCGCAAAATTACACAATTGATGGCAATTACATTTGGAACACTTTTAATGTTCTCAATCCTTTCTCCAAATATTTTCTTCTCGCCTAACAACTTTAAATCCATGTCTTATCAAGTTCCAGAAATCGCAATTCTTAGCATCGCAGTAATGCTTTCAATGCTCACCGGTGGAATTGATCTTTCAATCGTCTCAATATCTAATGCAGCAGCTTTGGTGGCTGCTTGGGTAATGAGAAGTCACAGTGATAGCACCGGAAGTGAATCACTGATGTGGATCATCATCGCGTGCGTTCTTGGAATTGTCGTTGGATTAATTGCAGGTGGCATTAACTCAATACTGGTGGCAAAACTCGATGTGACTCCGATTCTTGCCACACTTGCAACGATGACACTTTTTAATGGCATTGCAATTGGTATGACAGATGGTGTTTCAGTTTCCGGATTACCTGAAGCATTCATGCGTGTTGGAAACGGAACATTTTTTGGCATTCCAACCCCATTTATCTTGATGATAATAATTGCAGGAGCCGTTGGTGTGTGGATTAACAGAACCACACTGGGACTCAAGGTTTTCTTAGTTGGCACAAACCGCAAGGCTGCGCAATACAGTGTTATGGGCGATCGCAAAGTCATTGCATGGGTTTACTTAGTTTCAGGCTTTTTATCAGCACTTGCTGGCTTAATCATCGCATCACGTACATCGGCTGCAAGCCCTGACTTTGGCTCTTCTTACATTCTTCTAGCGATCGTAATTGTTGTACTAGGTGGCGTTAACCCAATGGGCGGTTTTGGAACTGTCACTGGTGTCATTCTCGCAACCGTTGTACTGCAAATGGTTGCATCAGGATTTAACGCGCTGCGCTTTAGCCAATTCTTCTACCTTGCAGCACAAGGCGGAGTTCTGATTTTCGTAATGATTCTGAACGTAGCACTTGAAAGACGTAGAGTTAACAAATCTATTTCTAAGTCATTGAGGTCCTAATGTCACTTATAGATCGTTTAGAAAAATACTGTCTCACTCCTGCCATGGCAGGTTTTGAAGAAGAGATGATCAAAAAACTTAAGGCAGACTTAAAAGATCACGTCGATGAAATTCGTGTAGACGTGCTCGGCAATGTGATTGCAACTATTAATGGAACTTCGCCAGATGGCTCTGATTTAATGATTTTTGCTCATACAGATTCACTTGGAATGATTGTTAAGGGAGTAGAAGAAAACGGATTTATCCGAATCGAACGAGTGGGAGGAGTTCCAGAGAGAATTCTGGCTGCATCAAATGTAATTTTGCAAACATCGTCAGGGAAAATAGTTAACGGCGTGATTGGTTTTGTTTCTCACCACCTGACTCCACCGGAGGATAAATACAAAGTAAAACCAATCGGTGAATGTTATGTAGATATCGGTGCAACGAGCGCAAAAGAAGTTGCGAATGCTGGCGTCAAAATTGGAACTCCAGTTTTGTACCGCCCAAGTTTTGAAAAACTTGTAAACAATAGAGTCGCTGCAACATCGTTAGATGATCGCGGTGGATGCGCAGTTCTTGTTGAGTTGGCACAGCACTTTGGTAAAAAGCGCCCCAAAGTTACGCTGCACTTAGTTGGAACAGTGCAAGAAGAATTCAATTTACGTGGCGCCATGGTTGCGGCCCAACAAGTTCGTCCAACGGCTGCAATAAGTATTGATTTAGTTGCAGCATCTGACACCCCAGATATTGATGGTGGAAATGCAGTAGAAGTAGGCGCTGGTCCAGTCGTTGGTACATACACATTTCACGGTCGCGGAACACTCAACGGTTTAATTCCACATCCACGTTTGCTTCAAATTGTTGAAGAAGCTGCCGATGTACAGAAAGTTGATCTACAACGTCACGCAACCATCGGTTTGCTCACGGATGCCTCTTATGTCCAATTAGTCGGAGATGGAATTGCTTGCGTAGATGTTGCTTGGCCAACTCGGTATACGCACTCAGGTGTTGAAGTATGTTCACTCGATGATTTAGAAGATCTCACGAAGTTACTTATTGGAGTTGTAAAGAAGTTTCCCACCGACGAGAATTTCTTAAGAGGTTAACTCTTTAACTAGGGTGAAAAACCATGGGACAAGACTTACTTCTAGGAATAGATATTGGCACCTATGAATCAAAAGGTGTTTTAACTACTCCGCAAGGAAAAGTAATTGCTCAAGCAGCAATTCCTCACAAGCTCTTGTTCCCGCGCGCCGGTTGGGCAGAACACGATC
Source organism: Actinomycetota bacterium (assembly GCA_009699825.1). Taxonomy (GTDB): domain Bacteria; phylum Actinomycetota; class Actinomycetes; order Nanopelagicales; family Nanopelagicaceae; genus Planktophila. The sequence goes on along the minus strand of WLNM01000021.1, from coordinate 8,081 downwards.
CAGAGTTAACTTGGTGGGGAGATTTTTGTAATCTCAGCAAGCAATTACTTGCGACCGAAGGCGTGTCACCAAGTGACATCAAAGGCGTGGGAGTTAGCGCAATCGGTCCAGATGTCTTGCCAATCGATGAAAACTTTAACCCTCTTCGTATGGGAATTTTGTACGGTGTTGATACTCGCGCAGTTGAAGAAATTGACGAACTCAATGCCATTTACGGCGAAGATACAATTTTTAATGCAACTGCAAATACATTGTCATCACAATCAACTGGTCCAAAGATTCTATGGATTAAGAAAAACGAACCAGAGGTATATAAAAAGGCGCGATGGTTTGTTGATGCAACAACATTTATTGTTGCTCGCCTGACATCTCGTGTTGTTGTTGATCACTTCTCGGCAGGCACGATGGTTCCAATGTATGACCCTTGGAAAAATCAGTGGAGCGATAAATACTGCAAAGAAATATTAGATATCAAGCAACTTCCCGAGATTATGTGGAGCCACGAATTAGCGGGCCACATCATTGAATCTGCTTCAAAAGCCACTGGATTAGCGGTTGGCACACCTGTCTCTGTTGGCACAATTGACGCTGGCGCCGAAGCATTAAGCGTTAGCGTTACAAAACCTGGCGAACTAATGATGATGTATGGCTCAACTATTTTCATGATTCAAGTAACTGATAATGATCAAGCACGCGAAAAAAGATTATGGGCCGGCCCATATCTCTTCCCAGGTACGTGGTGTTTGCTCGCAGGAATGGCAACGAGCGGATCACTTACACGTTGGTTTAAAGATAATTTTGCAAAAGAGTTAGTAGCTGCTGAAGAAGCAGGCGGCGAAAATGCATACGCCGTATTAGTAAAAGAAGCCAAAGCAACACCACCAGGAGCTGAAGGTGTAATAGTTCTTCCATACTTCAGCGGAGAGCGCACACCAGTAATGGATCCACGTGCAAAGGGAATGATCTTTGGTTTAAGTCTGACGCACACGCGCGGACATATATTTAGAAGCATTCTTGAAGGAATGGGTCACGGATTTAAGCAGCACGTAGATTTATTCACAGCAATTGGTGCACGCCCTCACGCAATTAAATCTGTTGGTGGCGGAACTAAAAATGAAGTATGGCTACAAGCCGTCAGTGATATTTCTGGAGTGCCACAAGAAGTTGCACCTCTGACCTTTGGTGCTTCCTATGGCGATGCGCTCTTAGCAGGTGTTGCAGTTGGATTAGTTTCTAGTCCAGAAGAAATTCGTGTGTGGCAAGGCAAACCAAGAATTGTTGAACCTGATCCAAAACTCGCAGCCACGTATGCACCGCTAAGCGAGATTTATACAAACTTGTATCAATCTACAAAAGAGTCAATGCATAAATTGCATGAAATGGGTTATTAATACCAATTAGGGATGCAGCATCACGCGATAACTAGGTGATGTTGTTGCGCGTTCGAAAGCGGCAGCCGCTTCAATCAATGGAAATGTCGCATCAACAATCGGTGATAAATCAATCTGCCCTGTTGCGATTAAATCAGTAGCAACAGCGTGATCGCGGCGATCGGCGCTGACAACACCAACAGCAGATGTTTCGCGGTTGTGCATCAGGTTTGGATCAATAGCAAAAGGCGTTACTGGATGGGCTGAAGCAAAGAGACATATTTTGCCGCGGTTATTGAGCACATCGAGTGCATCTTGATTAACTTCTTCGCTTCCGTAAGCCGCAATTGAAAAATCAACACCACCTAGAAATGCAGCCTTAACACGATCGCGAATATCTGGACCTGCTTGAAGAACCACATCAGCTCCGAGTGATGTTGCTTTTGCAAGGCGACCTTCATTGACATCGACTACGGCAACACGAAGTCCAGATTTTTTTAACACCATTAAGTTAAGTAAACCCATTGTGCCCGCGCCAAATACAACTGCAGTATCTCCTAAGCGTGCTTCTAATATACGCGCAGCATGAATTGCACATGAAAGTGGCTCGGCAAGTGCTGCTTGATCCCAGGGTGCATTGCCGACGGGGAAAACACCATCGCTTCTATGAATTTTGTACTCAGCAAATCCACCAGGACCGTAAAAACCACCCTTAAGCGAAAAGTTTAAGAAGTGTTCGGAGCACCCTTTATCTTGCCCACGCAAACAAGCACGGCAGGTTCCACAAGAAGAAGATCCCATTGTGACTCTGTCGCCAACTTTTACATTTGTTACTAATTCTCCAATAGCGGCAATTTCTCCAGCATTTTCATGCCCACCTACGAGTGGATAATCAGATTTCGCTTGACCTGTATAAATTCGTTGTTCCCATGTGCACAATCCTGCAGATTTAATTTTAAGTAAAACATCGCGCGGTCCAATGACTGGCATCGGGACATCAACAATTTCAATCTGTTTTATTCCAGATATTGCGGCAGCTTTCATTGTCTGACTCATGGTTGTGCTTATTTCTCTAGAACAAGCATGGCTTCATCAACAGATGCGTTGTCATGGACAATCGCACGAATTGATTGAATAAATTTGGCAGGAGTTGGATGCTGAACAATATTTCGGCCATAGACCACACCGGATGCACCAGAATCAATTGCAATTCGTGTGCGTTCGAGTAATTCACGTGGTGGCACAGAACCGCCACCGCGAACCAATACAGGCACACCGGAGGCGATCTCGACTATCTGTTCGAAGTCAGTCATTGGCACTGTTGGATCGACCTTGATTAGGTCTGCGCCTAGTTCGACAGCTTGGCGAACAAGGGCTGCGATCTTATTTACATCGCCGACAGATGTTGTTCCTGTGCCTGACTTTGCAGTCATAACTAGAGGTTCAACCATAAGTGGGATGCCTTCTTCTCGGCATTTAGCCCCAATTAATTGAATGTTTTGCACGCACTGTTCTTGCAAGCGTGAGTTCTCATCAATGTTTAAAAGATTTAATACAACAACTTTAACTCGCTTATCGAAAGCATCGCGAAGTGTTGCAATATTTGCTGTGTCCCAAGAATATTCAATGTCGCGCGCTTCATAGGCATTTGTTACATCTAGGCGAAGTGCAATTGCGACATCTGTTTTCAAATCAAGAGAGTTAAAAATCTTTAGCCCACCAGGATTTAATTGAATTGCATCTGGTTGCCCCGCGATAATTTCAGGCAATGATTTTGCTAAATCTTCAATTCCTTTAGCAAAGGATCTCTCACCAAAAATTCCGAGGTCAAGTGCAATATTGATGCACTTGCCAGATTTTGGATTAAACATTCCATCTAGACGCTTATTCACTTAAGTTCACTCCTGCTCGATTTGAAATTACTTTGACAATCGCAGAGGCATTTAATTCGCCCATACCTGCGTCTACGCCCTCTTTTGCTAACTCTTCAGTCGTTACAGCAATAGAAACCGGCGAATCAAGGCGACTTGCAAATGCTTGAATCAGCCGAGCATCTTTGAGCATTAATTTAAGTGGAAAGTTAACTTCGTAATCATCCTTAATTACACCAGCGCCAACCCCGGCATAAATCGGTGTTTTAAAATCTGCAACAGCTGCAACTTCGAGGACTTTGGTGAGATCTAAGCCTGCTTTTTTAGCCAGAGTCAGTGCTTCTCCGATAGAAACAATCTGTGAAGCAACAAGTAAGTTGCCAACAAGTTTCATCTTTGTGCCATTGCCACCCACGCCCATGTAATGCAGCGTCTCGCTAATTGGCTCTAGTACTGGCAATGATTTCTTATACACATCTTCTGGCCCACCAATAACAATCCATAAACCGCCATCGCGGGCTTCACCTTTTGTGCCAAATACTGGAGCATCTAAAAACGCTATACCCCTTGATTCATACACCTTTCGTTCCGCGTCGCTAGTGACTGGATCAATAGTAGAAAGGTCGATAACAATCGTAGATTTTTCTACTTTGCTTGCAAGCTCTGGTCCTTTAAGAAATATCGCATCAACTGCAGCATCATCTGCAAGGCAATACATAAGAAACTCAGCCCCAGCAAGTAATTGCAAAGGATCACTAACTGTTTTAGCACCAACTTTTTCGATGGCTGCGTACTTACTTTCACTTCTGTTCCACACTGTTACTTCGTGGCCAGCCTTTACAAGATTGCCAACCATTCCAGAGCCCATAATTCCAAGGCCAATGAAACTTACCTTTGCCATGAGTATCTCCTAACGAGATTTATTTGCAGCCGAAACAAGTTCAATTACTCGTCTTGGATCTACAGGATTAAAAGTCTTTCCATCTACTTTCATGCTGCTGCCAGCGATAACGCCATCTGCAATTTTTAAGGTATCCGCAATTGTTGTTGCATTTACACCAGTATTTGCAAATACAGGAATCTTCTTCGCTGTCTCTTTTGCAGCTAATAAATCCTCATTACTAAATGGGACTCCAGCAACTGGACCAGAAATAAGGATGGCATCAAAGCCAAAGTACTCCGCTGCCTTTGCTCGTTGTCCAACGGTGCGACCTTCAAGAGCTGATGCAAATTCAGGCACAATGTTTGTAAAGAGTGCGATGTGATCCGCTTTTAAACGTGTGCGTGTTTGTGCAACCAAGGCTGGATCTGGAGCCAACGGCCCCATGTCACTTGCAAAAGAACCACACATCACTTCGCGCACAAAGGATGCACCAGATGCCGATGCCGCTTCAATAGAAGCAATTGGATCCCACAAAAGATTTACGCCGTAAGGCAACTTCAATTGATCATGAACTGCGCCGATCATAAATGTTGTCCACGCCCCAACTTCGGAACTCACACGAGTTGTATAAGGAAGATCGCTTTCATTGCAAAAGAGAAGACCATCGATGCCACCATCTTGCAAAGCTTTCACATCTGCAGTAACTGCAGCAATCATTGCCTTTAGATCTGGCTTACTTTTAAATTGCGGCTGCCCGGGAGATGCCGGTAAGTGCACCATTCCAATAATTGGTTTTTTTGCTGTGAAAATTGAAGATAATTCGATACTCATGGCTTAATTTCGCCCTCTCTATAGGGACAAAATATAACACTAAAAGTGTGATGAAATGTTATCCGTTCGGGGTCAAGATGGTCGCCCCAGCGCCGAGCTGACGCTGTAACGACTGCCTGCCATCACTAGATGTCACGAACTCATCGACGATATCAATGCCGGCAACTCTGTAATTTGCAGTAACGCCACCTTTAGATGGATCTACTAAAACAATTAACTCTTCGCATCGTTCGACCATTGCACGATTGATATCTGCAATTACCTGATCAAACTCGGTTAATCCACCACTCTTTGAAACACCACCAGAACCAATAATTGTTCGCGTCGCAACGAAGCGGTTAATTGCTTCTTGGGCAATCACGCCAGTCTGTGCCAAGTCAGCTGTGCTAACAACACCACCAGTACTAACAACTTCAATGCCGCGCGATGCCAGCAAGGATGCGTGAGGTAGCGATGGAGTAATAACTGTTAGATCTAAGTTATTAGGCAAGAATTGTGCAAAGACAGCAGTAGTTGATCCGGTGCCTAAGAAAATAACTTCACCCTTTTCAATAAGGGAAGCGGCGTATTGGCCGATTTGGGTCTTAGCCAAAGTTTGATCCATCGCACGTGGGTGTAACAAAATATCTTGCGTATTAACCAATTGCGCAGATGCACCACCACGAGTCGTCTTTAGGTATCCGGCATCTTCAAGGATTCGAAGATCGCGGCGCACAGTCATTGATGAGACACCTAACTCATCGGCAAGGCTTCCAAAATCAACCGCGTTTTCAGATGCGACTCTTTCAAGAATTTTCTGATGACGTTCAACTGATAATAAACGACGCATAATCTAGTAGATCAAAGGACTACAGAGCAGCCTTTGAATTCTCTCCTCCAAACAACGCCTTACCTTGATACACAGTTAATGGCTCTGCCAATAGATCATCTAATTTTCCTAAAAAAGATTTTACGTGTGCAGTTTCTAAGTGCGATTGAAAAGCAGCCTCATCTTTATACACTTCAATATTCATAAACGTTCCAGGTTGATCAATTAATTCGTGCACGTGATATCCACGCACCCCAGATTCATTCCACGATGCGCTCGCTCCACCATGTAATTCATCGCGAAGTTCTGTTTCTTTTCCGGGTTTTGCTTTAAATATCGCAGTGACAATCATGACTACCCTCTTTGACATAAGTTAAAAATATATTTGACCGAGTTTACTGCGGCGCCTGTAAAAGCAGAAGTGCCTTTAAATGGGGTAGTATTCACACGCATTAAGCGCCCGTAGCTCAACGGATAGAGCATCTGACTACGGATCAGAAGGTTAGGGGTTCGAATCCCTTCGGGCGCACAGTACGTTTGAACGGGGATTTAATCTTTTACGTAGATTCTATCTACGAGTTCGCCCTGAAAATAAACCTTAAGTTTGTAGTTTTGAATGTTTCGAGTCGTGGTGAATCTCTTAATGCCATCTTGATTTGTCGTAACCGTGTATTTAATTGTTTTATGCCCCTTTTTGGAAGCTTTTACAATCAATTCTTCGTCAGTTAAATCTGACTCCAACATGATTATGTAACGTCCATCTTTTCTCTTTGAATACGTAAGTGCGGTTTCTATAACTTCTTCTCCGTCGATTACCGGATAATCTGACTCAGCAAGAGCCGCAAGATCTAACTCTGCTTGTGTAACGAAATTTTGGAGTCCATCAATTTTGGTAATTAAAAAATCAAGTTGAGACTTTTGTCCGTATAATTCCATACATTTTGAATTGGCTTTAATCAACTCAGGAAATTTCTGATCAAATGTCCTGACTTCACTTGATAGATTTTTGAATGCATTTTGATCGCTTAATTCAAATAATCCATTAAATTTATTGATCAATACAGTAAAAAGTATGTCCCAGTTGCTAATTAGTACTTTGTTGGCTGAATATAAATTTACACACAAAGAATCAGATGGAGCCGCGTTCTCTTGATCTACCGGATCAGTATCTGCCCGATAATTACTTAGTGATGCGTTTGCGATTTCGTAATTGAGCCACTTTTCAAGTCGTGCAGCATACGCATCGTATGCTGCTTGAGTGTGCGCACTTAACTCTGCTGCATTTGGGCTAGGCATAGGTTTTATATACGTGTAAGTTCCAGCAAATCCAAATCTCTTTTCGAGTAGCGCATGTAAACGCGGGATAAATGTATTTGCCATATTGTCTGCGTGCTTCAGAAAATGATCAAGCGTCCAGTTCGAATCATTTTGTGAAGGAATACTTCCAGCATCAGGAATATTTAAATAAAAAACCTGAGCTTTGTGGCCAAAACCTACTCCGGCGGAATTAATACTCGTGATTACTTTGAATTGGTAATTAGCAGCAAGCAGATAACTTTTTTCTTTAGGAGGAGATAAAGTAACTTTGATACTTGCATAAGATTTCAAATTGTATTCTTTAGGCGTCATTTGGAATTCAGTAGACAGATTTGACGTCATATTAAAGCTGGATTGGATTTCAAGATTAACGACAGGGGAAAAATTATCCGGATACGGACTCGTCGGATTGACAGTTAGTGTGTATTTATCTTGAACGAAGGGATCTAAATTATCTAAAGTGAAACCAAGATCTATAAAACCAATTCCATTTCCCTTATCTGTCCAGGTTAAATATTCATTTGTGGCACTGGCAGAAGCGCTGGCCTGGGACAGACAGGTGATCAATAAACCCAACAATGGAATTATTATTGCCCGCTTAAATAAAATTGGCATTTCCAAATTGTATTCTCTTGAAGAGGTGAGCACAAAGGTTTGACTAACCAATCTCGGTTATAACTCTGGGCTATTCATGCTTAATCGCTTAAACTCCCCTTCATGACTATCTCTCTTGAAACAATATTGCGCCATATGGGCTGGGCGAATCAACAAATTTTTTCTCAGATGTCTCACTTACCCGATGAAGCGTTAGGTGCATATATAACTAACCAAGAGTGGCATGTTGCTGAAATTCTTTCGCACATCACCAGATCTGCGGATTGGTATGTGTATCGGATTAGTGGGCGACAGGTGACAGAAACAACAATGCCAACAACTATGAAAGATATTAAGGATTTAGCAAAGAAACTAGAGAAATTTGACTCTGAATTATTAGAACTTGC
>WLNM01000020.1 GCA_009699825.1 Actinomycetota bacterium | reverse complement strand
GGATTATCGATTGATGCTTTCAATCAACCAAATGTTCAAGAATCTAAGTTGGCTAGTGGGTTGCTGCTAAGCGCATGGGGTAAGAATGTTCCACCTCTTGGCAACCACGGTATTGATAAGGCAATTGCACTATTCGATGATGCAGCAAGCGCATCAGAGCTAATAACTGATTTCATTCAAGGAATAGATAAAAATGGCTACCTGGCCATCATGGCTTATGTAGATCGCCAAACAGACCATCGATTGAATGACTTACGAAATATCATTGCAACAAAGTTCCATAAATCTGTAACATTTGGTTGGGGACCACGTTTCTTGCACTCAACTGGTCAATTTCACAAAGGTGGACAACCTAACGGATCGTTTCTACAAATTACTGCGCATTCCGATAAAGATTACGTGGTTCCTGGAGAAGTTTTCACATTCAAATCACTCTGCATGGCCCAAGCAATTGGAGATTACAAGACACTTTCAGGCCGAGGTTTGAGAACTTTACGTCTACATTTAATGGATCGTGAGGCAGGAATTACGCAACTCTTAGAAATAGCTAAAAAACTTTAATCATCCCCACGTAATTTACGTAGTGCTTCATCAAGAATTTTTGCACCTTCCGCGTCGCTTCGGCGTTCTTTTACATATGCCAAGTGCGTTTTGTATGGCTCATTTTTGATTGGACTCGGTGGGTTAGCTTTATCGCGTCCTGCTGGAAAACCACACTTAGGGCAATCCCATTCGGCAGGGATAACGACACTCTCTTCTTCAGCAAATGATGGACGAACTTCGTGTCCATTTGCACACCAATAAGACACATGAGAACGAGCAATTGCTTCTCCGCGTTCTGCCTCGCCCATTGGGCCTGCACCAACGCGACTTCCACGAATTGCACTTGCCATGTAGTACTCCTATCAGTTAAAAATATGAAAAATTATTTTAAAACTAAACTTAAAGCAACGACGCCAGCAAACCATAGTCCGCCAACAACAATTGTGATGCGATCAAGGTTGCGTTCTACAACGGAAGAACCACCGTAGTTAGATGAGATACCGCCACCGAAAAGGTCCGACAAGCCAGCGCCTTTTCCTTTGTGCAAGAGAACCAAGAGAATCATTAAAACACTGGTGATTACCAAAATGATAGAGAGTGCTAACTTCACGGAACCAAACTCCTTGCTCTGCGATATAGCCCGAAATTGCGGGCAGGTGGATAAGGATACCTGTTAAATCTCTGAGATACCTACTCAGGAGGCAGCGTAGAACTTAGCGATTTTGGCTAGTTCTTCTGGATCCAGACTTGCACCCCCGATTAAGGCACCATCTACATTCTCTTGTTTCATAATCTCAACAATATTTGATGACTTTACTGAACCTCCGTAAAGAATTCGCATGTTGGCTGCAATATCGGCGCTACCGATAGATTCGATTTCTTCACGAATTGATGCGCATACTTCTTCAGCGTCTTCAGGAGTGGCAACCTTTCCTGTTCCTATTGCCCAAATGGGCTCGTAGGCAATAACTATTTTCTTTAAATCTGGTTTGTGAAAGCCTTCTAGACCAGCGCGTATCTGTCTAACAACATGGCTTACATGAGTTCGCGCTTCACGAATTGATAGCTCCTCGCCTACGCAAAAAATTGGCGTAAGTTCATTAGCAAGTGCAGCCCTAATTTTGCGATTTACAAGAGCATCATCTTCATGATGAATTGCTCGACGTTCGCTGTGACCAATCACAACAAAAGTACAACCAAGTTTGGCAAGCATTCCACCAGAAATATCACCTGTAAAAGCGCCATTAGATTCAGGCGATAGATCTTGCGCTCCATAGAGCAAACGCAAACGATCGCCATCTACAAGTGTTTGTATAGATCGAATATCTGTAAATGGCGGAATTATTGCGACATCGACAGCGTCGTAATCCTTGTCTTCAAGACTGTAAACAAGTTTTTGCGCAACAGCAATGGCCTCTAGATGATTAAGATTCATCTTCCAATTTCCTGCCAGCAATGGTTTACGCATTTAATACAGCCTGCTTTCTGTCGGTAGAAGTATCAAAGTCCTAGCGCCGCTAAACCAGGTAGAACTTTGCCCTCTAGGTACTCAAGAGATGCTCCGCCTCCTGTCGAGATGTAACCGAAGTCGGAATCATTGAATCCTAGCGCTCGGACCGCAGCAGCCGAATCTCCCCCACCGACAACGGTTATTCCATCTACTTCTGTCAGCGCTTGCGCAACAACCTTTGTCCCATTGGCAAAATTCGGAAATTCAAAGACTCCCATTGGGCCATTCCAAAAAACTGTTTTGCATTTCTTGATTGCGCGAGCAAAATCTTTTGCTGAATCTGGACCGATATCTAGTCCCATCTGATTCGATGGAATGAGATCAACTGGAACCAATGTTGGTTTGCTACTAGCGCTAAATTCAGGTGCAACAACAATATCTGACGGTAAAACGAGTGTTACGCCTTTGCTCTTGGCATCTGCGATCAGATCTTTAACAGTAGGAATCAATTCTTTTTCTACTAGTGAGGAACCAATCTCTTTTCCAGTTGCGGCAAGGAATGTAAAAACCATACCTCCACCGATTGCCATCACATCAACTTTAGAAAGCAAATTTGATATGACACCGATTTTGTCTGAAACTTTAGCTCCACCAAGTACAACACCGTATGGACGATCAGGTGACTCCGTCAGTTTTTTTAGGACTTCCACTTCGGCCTGGATAAGAAATCCAGGTGCGCTTGGCATGAGAGCCGGAAGGTCAAAGACCGATGCATGCTTACGGTGGACTGCACCGAATCCATCGCCTACGTATACATCTGCGTAGCCTGCTAGTTCTTTGGCAAAAATTAAACGTTCGGTGTCATCTTTACTAGTCTCAGCTGAGTTAAATCGTAAATTTTCTAGAAGTAGGACAGAGGCATTGCTCTTAACAATAAAATCAACTGATACACCGAGTAATTCTTCCAAACGTTTCGCTACAGGTGCTAAAGAGAGTTCTGACTTAACTTCACCTTTAGGCCTTCCCAAGTGCGCACCTATGATGATTGATGCACCACGTTCTAGGAGATTTTTTATAGTAGGTAACGAAGCCTGAATTCTCCCATCATCTGTGATTACACCATTCATAATTGGAACATTTAAATCACATCGAAGGAAAACGCGTTTACCTGCTACATCGAGTGAAGCAAGTGAATTCATTACAGCGTTTTACCAACGTACGTGATGAGATCAACGAGGCGATTTGAATAACCCCATTCATTGTCATACCAACCAACAACCTTTGCAGTTGTTCCGATTACTTTCGTCAATCCTGCGTCAACGATGCATGAAGATGGATCTGTAACGATGTCGGAAGAAACAATTGGATCCTCTGTGTACGTCATGAATCCCTTAAGGGAACCTTCGGCTTCCTTCTTAAGTGCTGCATTTATATCTGCAGCGCTTACTTCCTTGGAGAGCTCGACCGTTAGATCTACAACTGAACCAGTTGGGACCGGGACGCGAAGTGCATATCCATCAAGCTTGCCTTTGAGTTCTGGGAGAACAAGGCTAATTGCTTTGGCGGCACCCGTAGATGTTGGAATGATGTTTGTTGCAGCACCGCGTGCACGTCGCAAATCTTTGTGAGGAAAATCCAAAATAACTTGATCATTTGTATATGCATGAACAGTTGTCATTAATCCACGGATGATTCCGAAATTATCGTTTAGCACTTTAGCCATTGGTGCCAAGCAGTTTGTCGTACACGAAGCATTAGAAATAATGTTATGTGAAGCTGGGTCATACTTTTCATGATTGACACCCATAACTATTGTGATGTCTTCATCTGTTGCAGGTGCTGAAATAATTACTTTCTTAGCCCCTGCAGTGATGTGCTTTTGAGCATCTGCTGCCTTAGTAAAAATACCAGTGGATTCGACGACAACGTCTGCGCCTATTGATTTCCATGGCAAATTTGCGGGATCACGTTCTGCGAATACTTTGATAACTTTCCCACCAACGGTAAGGGTGTCGGCTGTGTGTGAAACTTCTAAACCTAGTCGTCCTAAAATTGAGTCATACTTCAATAGATGCGCAAGCGTTGCGTTGTCTGTCAGATCATTAATACCGACAATATTGATTTTCGGATTGGTAAGACATGCACGAAAGAAATTTCTGCCAATGCGACCAAATCCATTAATTCCAACGTTGATCATCTGTGTTCCTCGCTTGAGTAGGGGTCATATGTATATTTTAGTTCAACAAATCTGGCGATAATCCCGCTTCGGTATCTGGAATTCCTAACTCTGCAGCTCTTTTATCTGCCATTGCTAGCAAACGCCTAATTCTTCCGGCAATCGCATCTTTAGTCATTGGTGGAACAGCAAGGGAACCCAGCTCTTCCAAACTTGCTTGACCGTGACTAATTCGCAATTCTCCAGCTTCTTTTAAATGATCTGGGATAGTTGGTCCGAGAATTTCCATAGCGCGTGAAACTCGGGCCGATGCTGCAACTGCCGCCCGTGCTGAGCGACGTAGATTCGCATCATCAAAATTTGCTAAACGATTAGCAGTGGCGCGAACTTCCCGGCGCATTCGTCGCTCTTCCCACGCAAGCACGCTTTCGTGCGCACCTAAGCGAGTAAGTAACACACCGATTGCATCGCCATCTCGAATAACAACGCGATCTACTCCGCGAACTTCACGAGCTTTAGCAACGATTCCAAGGCGACGAGCTGCGCCTACTAATGCAAGTGCTGCTTCAGGTCCTGGACAGGTAATTTCAAGTGACGATGAGCGACCTGGTTCCGTCAAGGAGCCATGTGCGATAAATGCACCACGCCAGGCTGCTTCTGAATCGCAAATAGCCGCAGAGACTACTTGTGGAGGTAAACCACGAACTGGACGAGAGTTTGCGTCCACTAAACCTGTCTGACGCGCAAGTGCATCACCTTCATTAATCACACGAACGACGTAGCGAGATCCTTTACGCAAACCACTAGATGAAAGCACTGCTAAATCGCTTTCATGGCCATAAATATCAGAGATATCTTTTCGTAATCGACGAGCACTTTGGGCAGTATCTAATTCAACTTCGATGACTATCTTTCCAGCGGCTATATGTAACCCGCCGGCGAAACGAAGTAGGGATGAAACTTCGGCTTTGCGACAACAAGGCTTGGTTATGGCCAAGCGGCTGAGTTCATCTTTAACTGCTGATGTCATTGCCATGTGCCTATCCAACCAAAGATTGGCCCATGATGTGGCTTAAAACAGAAAATAATTTTTCAACATCATGATGAAGACTTCCGGGAGATTTACGCAGATCTGCAACGTGTAATGTGCCTCCAAAACTCTCAACAAGAAGTTGAAGCCTCTGGCTATCACTCAATTCATACTGATCAACTACAACATGATCGATTTTCATGGTGGGTGCATATTCACGGAGCATCTCTAAATGTTCAACCGCTGTATACCCAGCAAATTCATCAGCTTGAGCTTCTGGATGTGAATCAAGATTGAGAATTACTATTTTTTTAGCTGCAGTGTTAGTCAGTGCTTGTAATTGCTCAGGCACTAAAAAGTGTGGCAGAACACTGGAAAACCATGAGCCAGGACCAACAGTTATCCATTGGGCTTCCCTTATCGCTTTCAAGGCATCCGGCAAAGCTTTTGGATTCGGAGGAACTAAGTGCAGAGACTTCAATTTTCCTTTAGCCGTCGCAACTTCTACTTGGCCACGAACATGATGAATCTTTCCGACATCGTCAAAGGTTGCTTCTATATCTAATGGCACTGAAGCCATTGGTAAGACTCTGCCAACAACTTTTAGTAAATCGGCAACGCGATCTAAACCTTGAACGGGATCAATATCTCTATCCCACAGCGCTGCCAATAAAAGATTTCCAACAGCATGACCATTGAGTGGACCATTGCTGGTAAACCTGTACTGCAAAATCTCAGCCCAACTTCTTCCCCACTGGTCATCGGCACATAGCGCTGCCAGTGCCATTCTTAAATCCCCCGGAGGAAATATTGGAAATTCATCTCGTAAACGTCCGCTTGAACCACCATTGTCAGCAACTGTAACTATTGCCGTGATTTCGGTAGTAATTTTTCTGACTGCAGTTAACGTTGCAGCTAAACCATGTCCCCCACCTAAACAGATAACGCGAGGGTTTTTTTCAGAACTCATTCCCGTCCAACATCTCGGTGAGAAGCGTGCGCACTCACAGAAAAATCATCTCGTTCGCCATCTAACTGGGCGGCTATCTCACGTGCAACGGAAACACTGCGATGTCTTCCACCAGTGCATCCAATTGCAACCGTGAGATATTTCTTTCCTTCTCGTAAATAACCAGGCAGCATTTGGTTGATAACTGACACATATGATTGAACAAATTGTGAAACACCTGCGTTAGATAACACATTGCTTTTTACCTTGTCATCCAAACCAGTCAGTGGGCGTAATTCGGGAATCCAATGTGGGTTGGGTATGAATCGGCAATCGAGCACCAAATCGGCATCGACCGGAATTCCATATTTGTAACCGAAAGACAGAACGTTCACCCGGACTGATTGAGTTAATCCCTGAGCAAAAATTTCAGTTGTTCGCTTTTCTAATTGGTGCACATTCAAATTTGAAGTATCGATAACCACATCGGCTTGGGACAAGAGTTCTTGAAGTTTCTCTCGTTCTGCAGCGATTCCATCGACTATGCGACCTTTGCCCTGTAAAGGATGTGGACGGCGAGTAGATTCAAATCGTTGTACTAAGGCTTGATCGGATGCGTCCAAAAACGCAACACGAAAATTCGCTCCTGATTTTTTCAACTCAGCAAGGGATGAAGATAGTTCGTCAAAAAACTTTCCGCCGCGTACATCTACTACTACAGCCAGTGATTTGATTTCAGATTGAACCCCTTGCTTAATCAGATCTGAAAGCAAAGAAGGTGGGAGATTATCGACAACATACCAACCAAGATCTTCTAATGCGTGCGCAACAGTTGAGCGGCCAGCACCAGACATCCCTGTCAGAATTAATACTTCATGGCTCATGTCCCTATCTTGACCTACCTGTCAAGCATCTTCAATAACGCCAGTAGCCATATCAATTCTTGAGGTGGAACTCTGCGCAAGAAAATCAAAGACAATCACAGCAATTTTCTCGCCAATACCGGGGGTCATCGCAATATCTTCAACACTGGCTTTCTTTAACGCCGCTACCGAACCGAAACGTTCTAACAACGAATTTCTACGACTTGGTCCTAATTGTTCAATTTCATCCAAAATTGATTCAAGCATAACTTTTGAACGTCGAGAACGATGGAAAGAAATAGCGAATCGATGTGCTTCATCGCGGATTCTTTGAAGAAGATAAAGTCCCTCACTAGTGCGCGGCAGGATTATCGGATCTGATTGCTCTGGCACCCATACTTCTTCTAATCGCTTTGCCAATCCACATAGGGCAATATCTGAAATACCTAACTCATTCATTGCCCTCTGTGCTGCACTCACTTGGGGCCCACCACCGTCAACAACGATTAATTGTGGCGGATAAGCAAATTTGCTTGGCTTGCCACCAGCTTCGATAATTTCGGCACTGTCTACGACGCGATCATTGAGTAATCTTTTCAATCGTCGTGTAATTACTTGATGCATTGCGCGGGTGTCATCAAAACCATCTTTGGTATCGATAATGAAGCGACGATATTCACTCTTCTTGGCGATGCCATCTTCAAAGACAACCATTGAAGCAACAACAGAAGTTCCTGAAATATTTGAAATATCGAAACATTCTATGCGTAACGGTGTCTTTGCCAAACCAAGTTCTTCTTCAATTTCCAGTAGAGCCTTGCCCGACACGGCAGCATCGCTCGCTCTTTTACTCATGAATTGCACTAACGCGTAATGTGCATTTCGTTTTACGGTCTCAAGGAGCTCCACTTTGTCACCGCGCTGGGGAACTTTCAAAGTTACTTTTGATCCAGATAGAGAAGATAACCACTGTTCAAGTGCTTGGGTATCAGAGGGTTCTGAGTTCAAATAGATCGTGGAAGGAATTTCCGTGCTCAGCCCGCCATAAATTGAAAAGAGCAATGAAGCCCATTGATCATCTCCTTCGAGCGCAAGTTCTTGATTCACGATCCACGATCGAGAGCCTTTGATGGATCCACGGCGCAACATGAAGATGGAACCCGCAGCATGAAGACCTTCTTCATGAATGGCTATGAAATCACCATCTAACTCATCTGAAAGATTTCCTTGCGTAGAACGTTGCGCTTTTTCAAATGAATCAATTTGGTCCCTAATCCGTGCTGCTCTTTCAAATTCCTCGCGCGAAGATGCTAATTCCATTTCGGATTGAAGAGCAGGCAATAGATCCTGCATACCTGCTTCCATGAAAGCATCTAGTTTATAAACAATCTCTTTATGCTCATCAGGGGTTACCCAACCAACACATGGGGCCGCACATTTGCCGATGTCTCCTAGTAAACATTGGCGTTTAGATTTTTGTGCTCGGGCAAAGTTCCCGGCACTGCATGATCTGACTGGAAAAACTTTCAACAATAAATCGAAGGTGTTTCTGAGAGCCCACGCATTTGTATACGGACCAAAATACTTCAGACCCGGGCGTTTTTCTTTACGTGTAACAAATATTCGGGGAAACTCATCCTGCATTGAGATGGCTAAATATGGATATGACTTATCATCCTTAAATTGAACGTTATATGTTGGGTGATATTGCTTAATCCATGAAAACTCCAAAGCCAATGCTTCTAGCTCAGTATTTACAACAGTCCAATCAACCCGAACCGCTTCATGGACCATTCGGTTGGTTTTGTGGGCGAGATTGGAACCAAAATATGAACTCAATCGATTTTTTAAATTCTTAGCTTTGCCTACATAAATAACTTTGTCACTGTCGTTATAGAAACGATAAACCCCTGCTTCTTCTGGAATATCAGTTGGGCGATAACTGGCTGGATCGGCCATGATTACTTCTTCTTCGCTGGAGCTTTTCGATTTGTTTTCAAAATATCAACTAAGAATTGTCCTGTATAACTCGCACTTACTTTTGAAATATCTTCAGGCGTGCCTTCTGCAACAACTGTTCCACCGCGGAATCCACCTTCTGGGCCCATATCTATGACCCAATCGGAGGATTTGATTACATCTAAATTGTGTTCAATAACAACAACTGTATTGCCGGATTCAACTAAGCGATTTAAAACACCCAAAAGCTTATTTACATCTTCGAAGTGAAGCCCTGTCGTAGGTTCATCTAGAACATAAATGGTTCGGCCCGTAGATCTACGTTGTAGTTCAGTTGCAAGCTTTACGCGTTGAGCCTCTCCACCTGAAAGCGTTGGTGCTGATTGCCCGAGTCGTACATAACCTAAACCAACATCGCACAAAGTTTTAAGGAAACGAGCAATCGTAGGAACGGATTCGAAGAACGTGTGCGCTTCCTCGATCGGCATATTAAGCACATCTGCAATAGTTTTACCTTTGTAATGTACTTCAAGAGTTTCGCGGTTATATCTAGCCCCGTGGCAAACTTCGCATGGAACATAAACATCGGGCAAGAAGTTCATCTCAATCGTGATGGTTCCATCACCAGAACAATTCTCGCATCGTCCGCCCTTAACGTTAAAAGAGAAGCGACCTTGTTGATATCCGCGGACCTTCGCCTCAGTTGTTTCAGCAAAGAGTGCGCGAACCTTATCGAAAACTCCCGTGTAAGTGGCCGGATTAGAACGGGGTGTTCGACCAATCGGAGATTGATCAACATGTACAACTTTGTCCAACAATTCAACGCCTGAAACACTTCGGTGGCGTCCGGGAACTATTCGGGCTCCGTTTAGTTTATTTGCCAAAACGCTATACAAAATATCATTTACTAGTGTGGATTTTCCAGAACCACTTACACCGGTAACTGAAACCAATACTCCTAGTGGAATTTCTACGTCTATGTCCTTGAGGTTGTTTTCTTTAGCGCCTTTAACAACTAATTTGCGCTTTGGATCTAACGGACGTCGCTTGCTTGGAATTGCTATTGATTTGCGACCACTTAAATATGCTCCAGTAATTGATTCTTTTGAATCGATTAGAGATTGGTAATCCCCAGATACAACTACTTTTCCTCCATGTTCGCCCGCTCCTGGACCAATGTCAACAATCCAATCGGCTGTGCGAATGGTTTCTTCATCATGTTCAACAACAATAAGCGTGTTTCCCAGGTCACGTAAACGTGTGAGGGTGTCAATAAGTCTGCGATTATCGCGTTGGTGCAATCCAATACTTGGTTCATCCAATACGTAGAGAACTCCAACTAGTCCGGAACCAATTTGTGTCGCCAATCTAATTCGTTGTGCTTCACCGCCAGAGAGCGTGGCTGCTGGACGCGCTAAAGATAGATAGTCCAAACCGACATCTAATAAAAATCCCAATCGAGCATTTACTTCCTTCATAACTCTTTCGGCTATCTGTGCTTCACGAGCATTCAGGGAGATCTTTTTCAGGAATTCGGCACAATCTGCAATTGAAAGTTCGCATATCTGTGCAATCGATAAATCACCGACCGTTACAGCCAAAACTTCTGGCTTTAATCGAGCACCTTTGCAAACTGAACAAGGAATTTGTCGCATATACGCTTCATATTTTTCACGACTGTAATCACTATCTGTTTCGCCATGGCGTCTGTGTATAAATGGAACTACGCCTTCAAAACCGCTGGTGTGATTGCGTACGCGTCCGTAGCGATTCTTATACTTGACATGAATTTCGTATTCATACCCGTTAATGATTGCGCTACGAGCTTTTTCAGGAAGACGCTTCCACGGTGTATTGAGTGAAAACTTAACATCTTCAGAAAGAGCTTCTAGCAAACGAAGAAAATATTCGGATGACTGTCCCCCCGCCCATGGAGCAATTGCGCCTTCATAAATTGAAATTGAGTCATCGGGAATGATGAGCTCTTCATCAACTTCGAGTTTCGTTCCAATTCCTGTGCACTCAGGACAAGCACCAAAAGGTGAGTTAAATGAAAAAGAACGGGGTTCTAATTCTTCAAATGAAAGATTGCAATCGTGGCATGCAAGATGCTCACTGAACGTTCGTTCTTTATCCGCGCCTTTTGCGTCAACAAAATCTAGCAACACTATTCCCGAAGCTAATCTGAGCGCCGTTTCAATGGAATCTGTTAGGCGTGACTTGGACTCTGGCTTAGCACTGAGACGATCAACAACTACTTCAATAGTGTGCTTTTCTTGCTTCTTTAACTTTGGTGCGTCGCTTAAGGCAACTATTTCCCCGTCGATACGTGCGCGTGCATAACCGGAAGCAATAAGTTCGGCAAATAGGTCTACGAATTCACCTTTACGAGCGCGAACTACCGGCGCCAAAATTTGGAACTTTGTAGTTGGAGGCATTGTAAGAATTTGATCAACAATTTGCTGTGGAGTTTGTCTAGAAACTGCTTTACCGCAATTGGGACAGTGAGGACGACCAGCGCGCGCAAATAGCAAACGTAAATAATCATAAACTTCAGTGATAGTTCCAACTGTTGAACGCGGATTTCTATTTGTAGATTTCTGATCAATTGATACTGCCGGTGATAAACCTTCGATGAAATCCACATCGGGTTTATCCATCTGTCCTAAGAATTGACGTGCATAGGCAGAGAGTGATTCAACGTAGCGGCGTTGGCCTTCGGCGAAAATTGTGTCGAATGCCAAACTTGATTTACCAGAACCAGATAATCCAGTGAAAACAATGAGTGATTCACGAGGTAATTCAATTGAAACATCTTTTAAATTGTGTTCGCGGGCACCACGGACAATCAGCTTATCGATGCTCACTAGTGCCCCGCTTCTTGCATTGCTCGTAATTCCTTTTTGAGATCGCGAATTTCATCACGCAATCGAGCAGCGAGCTCGAAGGATAATTCAGAAGCCGCACTTCTCATCTGATCAGTGAGCGACTCTATCAAGGCGACTAATTCTTGGCGCGGTAAAGAGCCGATGTTCTTGTTGCGCAAACCAATTGGTGGTGCACCCGCACCTTTGCCTTTACGACCTGAGGCAAGTAACTCATCTGTATCTTCGCTCTCCCGATTAATGAGATCAGTGATATCGGCAATTTTCTTTCGTAATGGTTGAGGGTCGACTCCGCGTTCTTCGTTATAGGCAACTTGTTTTGCTCTGCGACGATTAGTTTCATCTATTGCCTTAACCATGGATTTGGTCATGTTATCTGCGTACATATGCACTTCACCTGAAACATTTCGTGCAGCACGACCAATAGTTTGAATCAACGATGTTGCTGATCGCAAGAAACCTTCTTTATCTGCATCCAATATCGCAACCAGTGAAACTTCTGGTAAATCCAATCCTTCACGTAGCAAGTTAATACCAACTAATACATCGAAGTGACCCATCCGCAATTCTCTTAATAATTCAACACGTCGCAATGTGTCTACTTCAGAGTGCAGATACTCAACTCTAATTCCTTTTTCCTGTAAGTATTCTGTTA
The DNA here is from genome assembly GCA_009699825.1 of Actinomycetota bacterium. Lineage (GTDB taxonomy): Bacteria > Actinomycetota > Actinomycetes > Nanopelagicales > Nanopelagicaceae > Planktophila. Next base: position 554 of record WLNM01000020.1, on the reverse strand, counting down.
AATCTTCAGACATCTTCTTAGTCAATGTTGTTACAAGTACACGTTCATTTCTTTCTGTGCGGATCTTGATTTCACCCAATAAATCATCAATCTGGCCTTTAATTGGTTTTACGATGATTTGTGGATCAACTAGGCCTGTTGGGCGAATAACTTGCTCGACAACATCATTTTCAACTTTGCCTAATTCGTATGGACCAGGCGTTGCAGACAAATAAACTTTTTGCCCAACACGTTCTAGAAATTCTGGCCACTTCAAGGGACGGTTATCTAAGGCACTAGGTAGACGAAATCCATGTTCTACAAGTGTGCGTTTACGTGAAGCATCACCTTCAAACATGGCTCCAATTTGCGGAACTGTCACGTGACTTTCATCAATCACAACGAGAAAATCTTCTGGGAAGTAATCCAGCAAACAATTAGGGGCGGAGCCTTGTTCGCGTCCATCTAGATGACGTGAGTAGTTTTCAATTCCAGAACAAAAACCCAATTGCTCCATCATCTCCAAATCAAATGTTGTTCTCATTCGTAATCTTTGGGCCTCTAATAATTTGCCT